>NZ_JANKAF010000007.1:0-177126 GCF_024622765.1 Clostridium mucosae
TAGGTCTATTCAAGCCGAAGGTACATTTGGAGTAATTAAGGAAGATCATGGATTCAGAAGATTTTTACTTCGTGGTTCGGTCAATGTAAAAATAGAATTTCTACTTAAAGCATTAGCATATAATATTGCTAAGTTACATAACAAAATTATTAGTAATAGATTAGGATGTAGTATTTTTATAAAAGAAATATTATAAAAAACTATAACCGTAACTTTTTTAAAAAAGGGGTATATTTACCTCTTTTAGTCATGCAACAAAATAAATATTTAACCAGATATTTCATAGTATATTTTTATTATAACCCCTAAAATATCAATTTTAAAATGCAAAAAAAGAGGTTGCTACAAAATGATTAAAAATCATTTTGCAACAGCCCCTTCTATATACCATACTTACTTATAACTTCTTCATTTTTACAAAATAAATCTGAGCTACTATTTTTATACACTAATATAATTTCACTTTCTTTATATATTGCAAAATTATTTTATTAATTGGTGAAATATTTAACTATGCAAAGATTCTTACTTATACAAATCATTTACATAATATCACATATATAGTAAAATTACATTAGAAAAATGTATAAATTAAGTTGGATTATAATTGAAAAATAAGTTCAAATATTATAAACATAAGTTATCATTATTTTTTTCTATTTTATTTTTATTTAAATTAGTATTATTTAATACAGATAATACAGTATTTGCAGCCACTACTCCTTCTGTTTCATATACAATAACTGGCGAAGCAAAAGTTGGAAACATAATTACAATTGCTGTAAATGTAGCAAATGTAACAAATCTATATGGTAGATCCATTGATTTTGTTTATGATTCGAATCTTATAGTAGTGCAAAGTGTTACTAAAGGTAATATATTTGATAGTAATGAAGCCCTTACCTCTATAGGTTCTAACGGAAAAATCAAAAACAGACAAGCTTCTTTTACTATTTCAATGAAAGGAAATAAAATATCAATCAATCTATCTTCTAATGGAGCTAGTAAACCTTTAGGAGAATCATTGCCTTTACTGCTTCTTCTAATTTAGCTTCTAATAGTCAATATGCTTTTTATATTCATATTGATTGAGCTTGGAAGTTAGTTCAATCATATTCTTCTAAGAATACTTTAACTTATACTGCTCCTAAAGCTGGAACTTACCAAGTTAGAGCTTGGGTTAGAGATAAGAATAATACTTCTAACAGAACTTATAAAGATTTATCTTTTAAGATTACTAAGTAAGTATGAAATTTGAGAAATATTGTATAATTTTATAACTTTCACAGAAAAATCCAAGTAAGGCTTAATAATAGCTTTACTTGGATTAAATTATTTCTTATTTTTTATTTTAATATTTTCAATAATTATACCGTACAGCAGAATATAATTTCTAAGTTTTAGATTTTATAAAGTAAAAAAACACTTGAAAATTTTCTTCTATCTGTATTAGACATTTTACTTTTATAATATTTTATTGCTTGCCAATAAAAAATCTATTCTTATCATTATTTTTTGATATCCATAACAATACTTCTAATTTTTCAACTGATGACTTTGCTTCATCTAATTTACTATTTATATAGCTAAAAATGTCGAGATTATTTGTTTTTTTATAAATAAACTCATCACTTTTATTAACCATAGAATTTCTTGTCTGTTCCATTTTATAGGCATGAACACAGGGTCTTGTCCAAAAAACTCCTTCTTTTATTACTTTTGCAGGAATTCCTGCTGCTGATACATTTGAAAAAACTTTTTTTGTAACAATAGCATTACTACCTAAAATACTTCCTGAACCAATACAAGCTCCTTTCAATATCTTAACAGACTCTCCAATCCATACATGATCACCTATTATAACAGATTCACTTAAATTTATTCTTTCATGCGTATCTATTGAATAGATTAAATGTGGATCAGCTAATCTAATATTTATATTGAAAGAAAACATATTGTCATTACCTATAATAATATGCTTTCTTTCTGATAACGATAATACCGCTTGACCATTGAAAGAATTATTTTTACCTAAATATAACGCAGAATCATGAAATATATTACTATTTATTTGAGTATATCTATTTGATCCTGAAATATATACAACAGAATTATCTCCTAAAAATTTTATTGTACAATTTTTTAATTTAGCTCCTTCTTCAATATATAAAATATTATTTTTTCCTCTGAATAATATTTTAGTATTTTCCCAAAAAATATTATTATCAATATTTATTGTATTATCTTTTATTTTTGAAATATCATTTAAACTAACTATACATTGCTCCATTTTACTTCTCCTTAAAATTCAATATTATTATTCAGATAATAAATTTCTAAAATATTGATTTGGTATATTATTTATAAATTTAATAATACATTTTTTTGATTCATATATTTTTTCAAATTTATTTAATTCTTTACTTGTAATTTTACTTGCTAAATCATTTGCATCAAAAATAGGATCTAATAGTTCAAATGTCAAATTAGGAAAATCTAAATTAATAAGGTAAAAAACATGCTCGAACTGTTTTCCCTCTAATACAATATTTAAATCAGTTATTTTCAATTTTTTAATTACTCTACTAATAAAAATACTTATATTATCTATATATTCTGGTTCTCGTATATATAGTAATTTTTCATTCAAATTAGAATAAATTGGTAACGAATTTACAAACTTAATATGTAATATTTTATTTGGTGAATTATCAAAATATATATAATTAAATTCATTAGTTACATCTTTTTCAATAACTTTATATTGCAATGGTATAGAATGTTGAATATTTATTGTATTATTATCTAATTTGAATTCAGAAACTATCTCTAAATCATGTTTTTCAACCTTATGTTCAAACCTACTACCACTTTTATCATAATATATTGCCAATATTTCATTTTTGGATATAGATGATACCTCTAAATCTAAATATTGCATTTCATTTGAATATGCAATATCACCTCTACTATGATTGCTCAGATATATATAATGCTTTGTCCCATGTTCATTTAATACAATATATCTATTATTTTCTATATTATTTAACAAATTCAAATCTTTACCCATAATAACTTGAAAATATATTTTCTTATCTTTTTTAATAGACTTGGATATAGATGCTTTTTTTATTTCTTTATTTTCATTTTCTAATACAAAATTAATAATTATATTTTCCATGGTGGCTTGTGCCTTTTTAGTTATTTCACCATGTTTTCCATCTACCTGGTACTTATGTAGTTCAGAATAACCATTTATAATTTCAATAAAACTATAATTGCTCAACTCATCATCATGTGTGTAAAAATAATGAATTTTCCTATTTTCATTAAGATATTGCTGTAACAATAAAATTAAATTTCCATCTATTTTATTTTTAAAATAATGGAATAGATTATTTCTAAAAAAAGCTTTGGATTGCCAATAATACAATAGATTTACTTGTGGTGCTGAAATAAGTAATGTAGAATCCTTAAAATCTTTCATATACATTAATGCAATAGACCCACCCTTAGATGCCCCAAAGAATAATAAATCCTTATCTTCTAATTTATATTTATCTTTTAATTTCTTTACGAATTGAACAAATTTAGGATATAGTTTTTCTCCGAAATTATCCTCAATCATATATGTTCCTGCTGTTTGATACCTATCCTGAAAAGCAATAATAAGTGCCTTTTCTGTAACAATACTATCTATATTTTGAAATGCTGTTACACTATAAGATATTCTTGATGTAGATGGTCCAAAACCTGGAAAAGTAAAAATTATTTTATTTGGATTTACTTTATTCCCTCTTATAGAGTAAAAGAAATCATTATCTTGAATTATATTGAATCTTTTATCATAAACACTTTGTTGTTCTGTTGTAAAGCTATTTGCACTTATCTCAATTTTATTAGGAATATCTATATCTAAAGTAAAATCATTAGGATTATTACTACTTACTATTATATTACGATACTCTAATGGAAAACCAACTTGAGGTCGTTCAAGTTCATTTCCCCATATAAGTTTTCCTTTTTCAAGCAACTTAATTCTTTTACCAATATAATTTTCATGCTTGAGAATAGTTAATTTTAAATAAAAAATATTTTTATGTTTCTTTTCAACAATAATTTCTTTAGCTTTTTCTTTTCTAATATCTGAAGAAACTTTTATCTCTTCCTTTATAGCTATTTCTTTTTCAATATCTGAAGCAATTTTTATATCTTCTTTTAATTTATTATTAAACCCTTTTATTAAATTAATCATAGCGCTAATATCCTTTCAATAATATTTTTATTTATATTATTTTTATCAACACCTTTAAAAAATTTATCATTTCTGCCTTTATATTTTTCACGATCATCATAATATTTTTCATTTACTAAATAATCAACTATATCATCTTCACTATATAAAACAACACCTAAACCTTCATTTTCAAAATTCATTCTTTGATTATAAGGTTGATTGTCAAAAAAAGACTCCTTATCAAATTGATAATAACCAATAGGAATGTCAACAAAAGCAGCATCAATTACAACTGAGCTATAATCAGTTAATACAAACTTTGAATTAGATATTAATTCAGAATAGCTTTCTTCTGATAATATTACTCTTTCTGATATATTAAATAATTTACTTCTTTTTATAATATTAGGATGTAATTTTATTACTAATTCTAAATCTTTATTTTCTAAATAATTTAATAAAACTCTATTATTAATTAAGTTATTTAATGCCTTAAAATACCCTGATTTTATGAATTGAAGATCATTCATTTTATTTAATTCAAATCTCCATGTAGGCATAAACAATATTTTATTGCTATCGCACTTTTTTCCTAAATTTTCAAATCTAGGTAATCCTGTATTAATTGTTTCTATTAGATTATATTTTTTTAAATAATTTTCTTCTAATTCCCCTGTTGCTATAAACAAGTCACAATACTTACTTATAATCCAGTCTTTCATATCATTTAACATTACACCATGTTGTAAATATACAAATCTAGAATTAGCTAAATTTTTATCTTTATATGAAATATTATAAATTTGTGAGCTAATAAAAGCATCTGATAAATAGAACTTTTCATAAAATTCTTTAGACCATAATTCTAATAATTTAAAGCCCTTTAATTTCAGTCTATTCCAGTCCTTAGAACTCTTATGTAACGCAAAATATGCATTTTTAAACTCAGGATAATTTTTTATAAAATATGAATATAAATGTTCTGCATTATCATCTGCATTTAAAGATCTATCCATAAAAATTAGAATTGAATCTTTTGAAATCTTATTAAAATGATATTCAAAATTAGCTAAATCTTGTATATCATTTGTTACTTTTAATTCTCTATACTCCTTAAATATCTTTACATTTTCATTTAAGAATTTTATATCATAAAGTTTTACAAATGAATTAAACTTCATATCATTATTAGTAATATTAAAAATCACATCATAATTATCTAACTTTTTATAAAGCATTTCATAGTTGTTTTTCGAATTATTGAAATAATTAATTAATCCTAATTCCAACTTATCTGTAATTAAAGTATATTTTTCTATGTCTTCAATCTTTAAATCTTTAATTACATTCATAAATGCATATGTAGGTAAATAAGTTTGCTCTTTAATTTTAATTCTTCTTAGCATTAAAACTATATACCTTAACTTATATAGCCTTAATTCTAAACTAGATAAAGTGTTTTCAATAAAAATACTCTCAATTCCTTCATTATAATCAATTCCATTAACAATAAATGTATCAGAATTTACTGAATATCCTATTCTATAAGGAGTTATCTTTAAAATCGAATAATATAGTCTATAATTTATATACCATGTTCCATAATCTAAATATTCATTTGCAACTAAAAACTCTTTAAACATATTGGTATTAAGTATAACACCAAAAATAGAAGTTTCTTTTAAATAATAGTCTTTAGGTAATAATTCTTTAACAAAATTTTTTGGTATATCACCTAAAAATTTATATGGTTCTAACAAATAAATATCACGACATTTTAAATATTCAATGATTTCCACTATATAATCCTTAGTAAAAATATGCTTTGTATCTATTACTAAAAAATATTTAGACTCTATTTTATTTATACATTCCTTTAATTTAATATCAAAATCCTTAGAATTACTATCTTCATAAATAAATTCAACATTAAATAAATTATTATACTTTAGTTTTTTTGAAATTATTTGTTTGTATTGAACATTGTTAAAATACTCTCTATTCATACTAGTAATAATAATTGTCAATAAAACTTCACAATTCAAACTCACCACTCCCTATTTTATTTTTAATAGTTATATTTTCTATAATTTTTCAATATTAAAAATCTTCATATTTAATATCTTCAATTTTTCTACCACTTACATCAAATATTTCTTCTGATATAACTTTTTGATTTATTTCTGATATTATTTGAATTTTAATAATATTTTCTCCATTATTAGAATAGAATCTTTTACATTTTACATGTCCACTTTCATAATAATCATATTCTCTTATCCTATTACCATCATTGGAATAATAATAGTACTTTTGAGCAATTCCATCTTTTGTATATATTAATTTACTTTCTATAAATCCATTTTTATAAAAATGTTCTATAGAGCTTAATTTTTCATTATCTACATTATAATTTGATATAGATTTTATATTATTACTATTTGCATAGTATATTGTTTTTCTCTTTAGGACACCATTTTTCATAACATCGTGCTTAATTAATAAATTACCTTTTTTATCATAGACATTTTTATATTTAGTTGAAATTTTTATATCCTTATAAAAATTGACCATTTTCATAACTTTGTTGCCAGAATAATATACAATTTGTTTGTTTATAAATCCATTTTTATATATTAATTTACTTGTCCTAATTTTATTATTGTAAAATTCTCTTTCTATGAAATTATAATTTTTATCATAAATTCTTTTTTCCTTTAGATTACTTTCTTTTGATATTTCTATACTATAATTTTTATTTTTTTTATTAGGTATTTCTTTCATAAATTCATAAATTTTTTTACAATTTTGAGATCTATTTTTATTAAAAAACAAATTGTCATCTATTTTATAGAAATTATTAAAATTATTACTTTCCCATTCCTTTAAATTTTTTATTATATCTTCTTTTTTAGTTATAACTTTTCCAAAATCGCTATATAAAGTGTACTCTTCTTCTTTATTTATATCATAATGGAAATTATGTCTACTAAAATGATAAAAAATAACTGGTTTATTTAAATATGCAAAATCAACACCTACTGATGAATAATCTGTTATTAATAAATTACATTCTTTTAACAACTCTTGAACTATAGAATCATTTCTCGTTTTAAAATATATATTTTTTCCATTAAATTTAAAACAATCATTAAATATCTGCATTTCATAATGTAAATATACTATAAGTTCTAAATTATTTTTCTCTATGAATTTATTTAATTCATCATCATTTATTAAATCATTTATCGCATTATAATATTCTGTACTTTTAAAATCACTCTCACTTAAATCAACTAAACTACTTCTCCATGTTGGCATAAAAAGTATTTTTCTTCTTATATTCTTATTAGATATATCATTTAATTGATCATATCTAGGTAAGCCTATTTTTATTATCTTATCTTCATCATAACTATATTCTTTTGTAAACATATTAAACTCTTTATTTGTTGATGCTAATAAATAATCATATTTATTAATATATTTATTATAATAATTGGCCTTATTCATAGAAACTCCATGTTGTAAAAATATTCTTACGGAATTCATATATTTCATATAATACTGTTTAAAATTATTATTTTGATCAGTTGGTAATAAAAATTTAAAAAAGTCATATGCTGAAATTAGCTTTTTAGCATGCATTAAATATATTTTATGTTTGAAACTATCTATAGGTATAACATTTCCTAATTCTTTAACCTTTTCATACTGTATACTATTTTTATCTATTAAATAATATATTTTATCATTAGGATAATTTTCTCTAACATACTTAAAAAATATGAATGCATTATCTTCAGCTTGATCTCTTCTTTCACCTATAAGCCATAAATCTTTTTTAATAAAAAATGGCTTACTTAATATATATTGTATAAAAGTAAAAAATTGTTTGATCATTGTTATTATTTTGTCATAAACTATTATAATCTTTAGGCCTTTTGATTTTATAATAAATGATAGTTTGTCAAATTCTAAATTTAACTTTTTTATTTCATTTCTATTTTCTCTTTCATTACTTGTTTGCTCTAGAAAAAATATAATTTGAGATTCACTTCCATAATTAATAATTAAAAGTAAACCGCTTATTAAATCAAAGTCCTTATCATTAAGTATAGCTTTTAAAAAATCTATAAAGTCTTCATTATCTATACTATTAATTTCATTTTTTAAAATATCTAAAATTTTTCCAATATTTTTTTTATCTAAATTATTAATATTATATATAATGCTATTAATTGCATTATATATATATATGTATTTTTGCTTATTATAAATTTTATTTAATTTAAAGATATCCGATATACTAAATTCTAGCTTATTATAATTTTTACAAATACTCTCTTCCACTAAATGTATAGCTAGCTTTCCACTAAAAACCTTGTTATTAAAACTAAAGAAACTCCTAAGATCATCTTTTTTTATATGACTATTTATTATTAAATCTCTATTAAATAGCATATTCTCAAAATTTATAAACAGACTTTCTAAAAATCTTTTTTTAAAATAATTAATTTCAACTTTATTAGGTAAAAAATCCATACTATCTAAAAACAATATAATATCAGCATTTTTATCTTCTTCTAAAATTCTAAAGTCATATAGCTTTTTCAAATTTAAATTCGATATATTTTTAGTAAATAAAACATATTTAGATTCCACACATCTCATTAAAGAGTCTATAGATTCATAATCTTTTATATTATATATTCCTTCAATATTTATATTACAATCATCAATATTTATAATACTTATATTTTCCATCCATAACCTCCTTTTATCTACTATCTGTTAAAGTTATATATAAAAATTTATTTTCTCAGCTTTAAAGTCTTAAGAAATAATAGGTTTACTACAACTAAATTAACCGCAAAAATTAAAGATATGGCAATAAATAAACATTATATTTATTCGCCATCACTTTCAAAACTCATATAAGCTTAATAAAAAGCAAGTTAATCAAAAATATTACTTTGCAGCTGTAATCAGTAATTTGCTCCTAAAATAATCAATAAAAAATACTAAAAAATTTCTTAAATACTCTAAATTCACTAGATCTAAGATATAATGTGCTATTAGCATATTATATTAATAGATTATTCATTTATAGTTCTAAATATTTTATTACAGTGATTATTTGAATCCAATATATATTTTTTTCTATTATTTAAATTTGGACTTATTTTACTATCCAATAAATCTAAAATATAATCTAAATTTTCGGCTTGCATTCCAAACAAATCCTTTTTATGATTTATAGGTCCTTCATTATAATGCTTAGAATAAAATTCATCATAATCAAATTGATAAAATATTACCGGTTTATTACTATAAGCAAAATCAAAAGCAACTGTTGAGTAATCTGTTATTAATATATAGTTTTCATTTATTAGATCTTGTACACTTTTCTCACCTTGTCTTACTATAGTAATATTTTCACCAAAATTATCGCTCATTTTACTTAACAATTTCTGTGTTTGATAATGAGGATAGAATGTTAACTCATAATTCTTTTCTTTTAAAATCTTATGTAATTCTTCACTATTAAGAAAATCTAAATATGTTTTAAAATAATTAGAATTAAGTAGTTCCTCTTCACTCTTTATCCAGGATCTCCATGTTGGCATCAATAAAATTTTATTTTTCTTTGCCTCATTATTTAAATTATCCCATCTTGCTAAACCAGTAACTATAACTTCCTTCTCATCATAGCCAAACTCTTCTACTATATGTCTTTTTTCAAATTCTGAGCTAACTATAAAGTAATCATAATTAACTTTATTTTTATGAAGTACATGATTTACCCTACTTACTCCTATTACCCCGTGTTGCAAAAACACTTTTTTATTTTTCACAAAATCAGGATAATACTTAACGATATCTATATATTCCTTAGTGTACATATTTGGTTTTTCAGCATAGCTATTTATAGTAAACTTACAAGTTAAAAGATATAATGTATGTAATATGCTATCATACCATACTATATCTCCATATGATTTTATCTTTGTTAAATCTTGAGAATCTTTTGTAATTATATACTTTGCATTTACATTCTTTTTATTATCTTTTATATATTTAAATAAATGATAAGTATTATCTTGTGCCGTATCTTTTCTTTCACCCATTAGCCATATTTGTTGATTTCTAAAATACCATCCAAATAATTTATATAGAATTAAAACCAAAAATGACTTGTACTTTTTTCTCTTTAATAAACTTACATCATATTTTACATCTCTTTTAATCTTTCTTAATTTTGACTTTATATATGATTTTTTACTTAATGCCTTAATTCTTATGTTTAGATATTTACCATCTGTAAATCTACAAAATACTTCTCTATTTTTTATGTACCTAACTTTAAGCTTGTTTCTTATTTCTGCTAACTTAAACTCAAATGGTATATTAAAAACTTTTTTATTTATTGTAATTCTTTGTAATACTTCATACTCATCATCTTTTAATTCTGATAAATTAATTTCTATCGGTTTATATCCGCCCCAATTATAATTAATAGAATCTCCTCTAAATAAATATGTCAAATCAGTTCTATAATCAGTTTCTATTTTTTTTATAATTTCATGCTTTTTCCCTTTTAAAATTAATTCTCGCTTAATTACATCCTTATTACTTAATTCTAATCCCCTTACAAAAGCGTAGCCTCTTAGAACTAATATATTTTTCTCATTTATATATGAATTCTCAACCTTATTCTCAATTTCAGGCTTCTGATTTAAAAAATCTTTATATTCTTTAAAATCCTTATATAAATAACTAAAATATTTGTCGTTTTCTAAAATTAAATACTTCCTAGGTTTAATTAATAAATATTTATTTATTAGCTTAAGTATATTTTCTTTATCTCTATTTTTAAATAAAATTGCCAATAAATATCTTTCAACACTTCTAAAATTTTCTCTTTCAAAGCAAACTTCTTTTGATATTTCTAAAAACTCTATGCCTAAGTTTATAACTTTATCTATTTCATTCTCTTGGATATTTTCTATTTTTAAAAATATGCTATCAATCCAAAATTCAATTTGTCTTAATATTATTGTGTTATTTAAATATTTATTATCATATAACCTAATAAGCTCTTTTTCTACTTCTAATAAGTTTTCAAAAAATTTAATATCACTTTTTTTTACTAACGACTCCTTCTTTATAATTCTATAATTATAAATATCTATATCTTTAGTAACTATTTTTTTTGCACTTATATAAGACTTTTGAGTAAATAATAAATCTTCTCCAACCTTTATGTTTTCATTAAATAAAATATTATTCTTTTTCACCATTGAAAGTTTAAACCATTTATTGCATACAGATGGAGTATAATTAATCTCAGACATTTCATCCGCATTTCCAACCTTCATTTTTCTACTATTAAGAAAAACCTTTTTCATATAAGGTAAATGCCATTGTCTTACATCATCAAAGCATAATATATTTCCTATAAAAATATCTGATTGTGTTTCTTTTAAAATAGAATATACTTTTTTAAATATATTTTTATGAATTAAATCATCACTATCTAAAAAAGTTACATACTCCCCTTTAGACACTTCAATGCCCTTATTTCTAGCAGCTCCAGGCCCTAAGTTTTTTTGAGATATAACATTTATATTGTCATGTTTATTAGAATAACTATAACAAATATCTAATGATTTATCGGTAGAGCCATCATCTATTAAAATTATTTCTACATAATTTAAATTCTGTTTTAACACTGATTCTATAGCTTCTTCTAAATACGCTTCTGAGTTATAGACTGGTATTATAACACTTACTTTTATCATTTTTACTCTCCAAGCTTATAATTTATATATTTCACAATCTTTTATTATATTTTTAGTATCTAAAATTAATTTATTTTTTATTGTATTTCTCATTTCTTTTATATGGGCATGTCCAACCATTATAACAATCATATCTATATCATTTATAAATTTTTCAAAATCTAAATATTGACTTTCCCAATGTAATTCCCTTATAAATGGGTCATAAATCTTTATAGAATTAGCTTCATAGTCATTTAGTTTTTGTAATAATTGAAGTGTTGGACTTTCTCTTGTATCATCAACATCTTCTTTATATGTAATTCCATATAATCCAACCTTAGATATATCTTCAATATTATTTTCTGCCATTATATCTCTAATTCTATTAATAACAAATCTTGGCATAGAATCATTTACTTCTCTAGCACTCTTTATTATATTAACAGTATCTGGATAATCACCTACTAAGAACCAAGGATCTACAGATATACAATGTCCACCTACTCCTGGACCTGGATTAAGAATATTAACTCTTGGATGCTTATTAGCTATTTCTATAAGATTATATACATCGATATTTTCTCTTCTACATATCTTAGCTAATTCATTTGCAAAAGCTATATTTATATCTCTAAAAGTATTTTCTACAACCTTACTTAATTCAGCAGTTTTTATATCTGTAACTATAATATCTCCCTTACAAAACGAACTGTACACTTCTTTCACTTTATTTCCTATTTCTTCACTATCTGCTCCTATAGTTCTAGAATTATTCTCCAATTCATATATCATTTTTCCTGGAATTATTCTTTCTGGTGCATGTACTAAATGAACATCTTTTCCTAACCCTAACCCCTTTTCTTCTATTAGCGGTCTTACAAATTTATCTATTGTTCCAGGAGATACTGTTGATTCTATTACTATTATTGCACCTTTTTCACAAAAATTTAGCACATTATTAACGGCTGAAATCACATATTTAGGATCTATCTTTTTACTTTCCTTAATATATGGTGTTGGTACAGTTATTATATACATATCTGTTTTTAAATAATTCGTTGAAAATTCAATTTCATTTTTTTGGGCCTTTTTAAATAATTCCTCTAACCCATCTTCTTTAAAGGTTAACTTTCCAGAATTTAATTTATTTACTATATTTATATTTAAATCAGTTCCTCTAACCCTAATTCCATTTGCTGCAAACATTAAAGCGGTTGGAAGCCCTATATATCCTAATCCTACTACATTAATACTTTTCATTTTTCACCACTACCAAATTAATTTATTTTTTCAAATATTTTCTTATGAAGTTTTTAAAGAGTATAATACTTTTATTTGCTTTGTTGAAATTAATTAAAGACTTATTTAATACTAAATCTAACTTATCATATAAAAATTTGGGGAACTCTCTAGATATTTCACCATGATTATTTATTTCACATTTATCTATATTTAACTTAATATTTAACTCTCTAGAAACAAATTCAAATTCCTTTAATACTTTCTTATATTGATTATCACCATCACTAGTAAGTAAATATATATTAGTACAAGTATTTGCAGACAATCTTATTAAATTATTATATTTGATTCTATTACAATCACTTATTTCACCAAAAATCTCCAAAGCATAATCACTTATTGATAAATCACTTAAATATGTTCCTATTTTATATTGCGGTGCACCTGCTATTATATTTCCAAAATTATATTTCAATCCGTAATAAATTGCTGCACTTCCACCTTTTGATGAACCAATAGATATAACATTAGAAAATAATATCTTATTTTTTGACATAATATAGGAAAGGAGTGCCATAACAGATGTTTCTATGTTAAAATCACCTTTCAGACCTAGATAATAAGTACCTTTGCTTCCAAAGTCGTCTAGTATAAAAAGTTTATTACAATCACAAGTCTTTAATGTACTTATATAATTATATTTAGCGTCGTCTGTTGAAAAAGCTGAAAAAATAATCATAAGTTTATTTTTATTGTTTAATTTAGCTTTTTCAAAATAATATTTAATAGGATGTATTGATGAAAATATCTTTTCACCATGAAACTTCTTCCTATTAATATTTTTATTAATCATTCTTATTATTTCTTGATTTACATCATCTCTAAATTTAAATGTTTTATTTTTTAAGTCATCTATTACTATTGCTTTTTCAAATGTAACTACACTTATACCAGGATATAATTCCTTAAATATCCCAACTAATCTATTTAAATGAGAATTCATATTTTGAATATATTTAATTTCATCCTCAGATAAAGCCATTAACTCATTACCTATTGTTTTAAATTCCTCATCAAAGAAAAAATTTAATAGTATTATATCTGAGCTATGAAATTGCTTAGATAATTTATTTATAAAAATTTTTATTATTTCTTTATATTCTAAATCCTCTATATTTACTGTATCAATCAGACTTTCTTTTCCTCCTATCTTTAAATTAGACGTATAGGAATAAAACTCTTTTTTCTTATAGAGGCTATCTATTTCTTTTATTAGATCAAATATAAATTTGTCACCATTAACATCAATATTTCCAAAAGTATTTATATCGTTATCTAAGCCTAATTCATTTACTTTATACTGATCATTAGAGAATAATAATAATGATTGATTTTTTATTCTTTTAACTTTATGTTCTTTTAAACTATTCTCTATCAAATCATTTATATGATCCTCTAAATAAGTAACTAAATTCATAATCTTAACCTTCTCTACATTATTAAAATTTCACAAATCAACAAGATTATTATTTTTATAAATATTGTTAATTTGAATTTGCCGGAGTGGTTGTACTTTATTCCATACATCCATTTTCAAGTAATACCTACATTGTATTTCCTTCAGATTCTCCGTTATCGAATGCTGGTGGGGTACTTCCTCCGGTTCCTCCATTATCAGATGGTGGTGGTGTACTTTCTCCTGATCCTCCATTATCAGATGGCGGTGCTGTACTTCCTCCGGGTCCTCCATTATTAGATGGTGGCGTTGTACTTCCTCCGGGTCCTTCGTTATCAGATGGTGGCGTTGTACTTCCTCCGGGTCCTCCGTTATCGGATGGTGGCGTTGTATTTCCTCCGGCTCCTCCGTTATCGGATGGTGGCGTTGTACTTCCTCCGAGTCCTCCGTTATCAGATGGTGGCGTTGTACTTCCTCCGCTTCCTCCATTATCAGATGGTGGTGTTGTACTTCCTCCGGTTCCTCCACTATTTGAAGGCGGCGTTGTATTTCCTCCGCTTCCTCCGCTATTTGAAGGTGGCATTATAGTTTCTCCTACACCGACACTATTTTCTTCTTGCAATTCGTCATCTTCATTCCACATTGATTCTTCCAAATCTTCTTCCAAATCTTTTTTTTCTTTCTCTAAATACTCATTATATTTTTTATTTATATTCTTAACTAATTCATTATTTTGTAGGATTCTTTTATCTACTGTTAAAAACTTATAATTTGCTTTACTTGATAAATTAAGAGCTTGCAATATTTCTCCATCTACTATATCTCCTAATAATACAATCTCATATTTTAAATTTGATATATTAACATTACTATCCTTAAAGTTATCATAAAATTCCTTCACTAATGATTTATCTATATTAGGATATTTTTTTTGTATTTCTTTAACTTTATTATTAAAATCACTTTCACTTAATTCGAATAAACCTGTAAAAATATTTTTATATAAATCTACTGCTTTAATATTATCACTACTCTTAATATCATCCTTATTTAATAGAACATAATCTGATATTTGAATAGCAAAGTTATCTTTAATAACCTTTTTTAAAGTCTCAACATCATTTATATTAACCAATTTATTCAATTCATCAATTTTATTATTCATTTTAACTTGTATTTTTCCCGGATATACTATACCATCTAAGTCATTATTACTTTTAGAATTTAATATTAATATACTTTCAAATTTATCATTATTAACTGTTATAATCGCATAGTTTTTAACCTTCATTTGACTATTACTACTTGTTATGATACTTCCTATTACATCTTTATATGTGAATCCCAGTGAAGTTAATGAAGTAAAAAGAATAAACACTATAGAAATTGCAACTATCCTTTTATTTTTTCTTTTATTTATAGTTATTTTTCTTTCTATATCTTCATCTTCTAAATTAACCTTTTTCCATATTGTATATGGTATAAATTTTTTATATTCAACTAAATAATTTAAATAGCCCTTAGCTGTAAATATTGATGCTATACCTGTAACTATGAAATTTGTAAATATTGAAATAGGAAATCTTACTATAAAAAAGTTTAAAATTTGGGATATTAATATAAATATAGCTGTCTCATATCTTTTTCTAAATATTGATGGAATAAATCCAAATGCAAAAGTGCTTACGTCTATATTAAAGAAGGTTTCTTTAATCTTGTTATTATCATTTATTAATGTTACATTTTTTATAAACTTCCCATTTGGTACAAATTTTTTCAAATTGTTATCTATAAGTTTAAATTCTTTTAATAGTGAATGATCCTGATTTTTTAGAACCTTTTTTTTATGTTCTAGTCTTTCTTTATCTGTCATTTTATTTATTTCATTTATATATCTTTGATATTTAGGTAATACTTCTTCTATAGATCCATATTCTCTAAGTACTCCATACTCAAGCCACATAGCTTTATTGCAAAACTGTTTTATTTGAGGTAAAGAGTGGCTAACAAAAAAAATAGTTTTCCCACTTTCCTTGAACTCATTCATTTTATCTAAACATTTCTGTGTAAATGTTGGGTCTCCAACTGATAAAGCCTCATCTATTACTAATATATCTGGATTAGTATATATAGATATTGCAAATCCAAGTCTAGATCTCATACCACTCGAATATGTCCTAAGTGGTTGATTTATAAATTCACCTATATCAGCAAAATCTATAATTTCTTGCTTTATTTCTTCTATTTCACTTTTTTTATATCCCATCATAAGAGCTTTTAGCTCTATATTTTCAATTCCTGTTAGAAAATTATTCATACCTAGACCTATTGCTATAAGTGCAGATTCTCCATTTATCTCTATTTCTCCACTTGTTGGCATAGATACTCCACCTAATATGTTAGATAATGTTGACTTTCCCGAACCATTAAGTCCTAATAATCCTACCACTTCTCCCTTTTCAACCTTAAAGGATATATCTTTAAGAGCATAAAAAGTTTTCCCTGCTCCTTTGGGTAAAATTAAATCCATTAATTTTTGCTTAGGACTAGAATACATTTTATAACCCTTGCTAACATTCTTAGCTACAATCGAATACTTATTCTCTTCCATGACTTCCCCTTTGTAATTAAATTAAATCTGAAAATCTATTTCTTAACTTCATATGTACTAATGCTCCAATTAGAAGTATTATTATTGTTACCGCCCAATAATAAATAGTAAAGCTTATATCTTCAAAAAACCACTTATTATATAAAAACGTATTTCTAAAGCCTTCTATAATATAAATAAAAGGATTTAATCTTATTATTTTCAAAGCTATCGGTGGTAAATTTATAGTAGTCCATAAAATCGGTGTTAAATAAAACATAAACCTTAAAACTGTTCCTACTATTCTATTTATGTCTCTTACAGCCATAATTACTGCTGATGTAATAAGTGATATCCCTATCAATAGTAAACTAGCTGAAATTATATAATATGGTATTTGAATATAATATATAGTTGCTTTATATCCATTAAATCCATATACTATTATCATTATAAGTATCACTGGTATACTATTTAATAATTGAGTTGTTATAGTACAAGTTGGTATTATACTAGTTGGAAATTTCATCTTTGTTAATATTGATGATTTAGAATATATAGATAACGTAGCACTACTTATTGAACTACTAATATAAAACCACGGCACTAATCCAGCTAACATCCATAATAAAAATGGATGCCCATCTACAGCCCTACCATTTCTAATTCCAAGTCCAAAAACAAACCAATAAACGCCTATTTGAAGTAATGGATTTAGTATTATCCATATAACGCCTAAATATGTATCTCTCAAGGGAGCTATAAAATCATATAAAGCTAATTTATATAATTTATAAAAATTAGCTTTATGCTCCTTTAAAATAAAAAATAAATCTCTCATACTTATACCCCTATACTTGTATCTCTCTCTACATTTATATCTTGCTTATATAATAAACTATCATATATCTTTACAAATTTTTCCTTTTCGTTGTTCCAATTATATTTTTCTCTTGCTTCAACACAGTTTTCTTTAAACATTGCGTGTAATTCCTTATTTTCTAATAATGTATTTACAGCCTCTGCTATTTCATTTGGATTATGGGAGTCAATAACTATTCCTATTTGCTCTTCTTTTACAATCCTCTTTATTTCAGGGAAATCACATGCTATTATTGGGACTTTACTCATCATATATTCAAAAAGCTTATTTGAACATGCTGAATAATGATTGAAGCAAACGTTATTTAAGACTTGAAATCCTAAATAAGCATTAGCAGTATAATATTTTAATTCATCCACTGGTACCTTATTTAAAAATCTTACCTTTTCATTAAGATTTCTTTCTTCTACCATTTTCATTATTTCAGATTTTAATTTCCCATCTCCTATAAAAACAGTAATTCCATCATTAAACTTATCTATAGATTCTACTATTTTATCAAGACCTCTACCAACCTGAATTCCCCCTTGATATAGCAAAATTGGTTTATCTTTTGGAATATCTAACATAGTATATAAATCACATTTATTTTCTATAGAATCATCCTTTGTGTAGAACGGATAATTATGTATAACTGCTGGTAACTCTATGTTATATAGCTCTTTAACATATTCTGCCCTTGTTCTAGTTGTCATAATCATTTTATCAATGAACTTAATTAATATCTTTTCTAAATAATAAATTTGCTTTCCATATCCTGTTCTAGAACTTTGAACTTCATGAGAATCATATACTAAATATCGTCTTTTCAAAATTTTACTACATATTATCCCCTGAGGAAGCGTATTTAAATCATTGCTATGATATATATCAGCGTCAAACTTTACCCCTTCAATTATCATATTTAAAAATATATGTACTTTTATCAAAAAAACTCTCACTTTTTTAAGAGACATTAGTAATATCAATAATACTACAGCAAGTCCAATTATTTTACTAAAATAGAAAAGTAGTCCTATAAGAGTAAGTAACGGTATTGTAAAGATCTTATTTTTTTTGATTTTATTTATAATTTTATTAATTAATAATATATATTTAGGATATCTATTCACTCTTACTATATTAAACCCATCTCTATATTCTTTTTTCTTTAATCCTTCTTGTTTTTTATCATGAATAGCTATAAGCTTAACATCATATCCCATTTCAGCTAAGGCAGTACACTCTCTTAATACTCTTGCATCATTGGTAAAGTGATTCCATACAAACATCCCTATCTTCTTTGACATAATCATTTCTCCTTGTAACTTTTTCAATTAAACTTACATATTTAGTAAAATTATTTTCAATACAAAAATTATTCAAGCAATAATTTATACCATTTATCGAATAATCATTTTGTAGTTTACTATCTTCATATATTTTCATAATAGATTTAGCCAATTCAACATGATCATCCGGCTCAACCACTAAACCTGAATTACTCTTTCTTATTACCTCAGCTGCATAACCTTCAACACCTGCTACTATAGGTATTCCTATCCCCATATAATCAATTGCTTTACCTGGTATAACCAAATCAAACCCACTATCTTTTCTTAAATGAGCTAAAGCTACATGACACTTAGCTACTTCTTTAACAACTCTATTCTTAGGCATTGGAGCATATAATTTTATATTTTTCAAATTATAATGCTCTATTAGCGCTGAAACTTTATCCCTTTGTATTCCTGCACCAATTATTTTAAACTCTATTTCTTTAATATGCCTTAAGTTCCTAGCAATCCTTACAAGAGATGTTACATTTTGAGGTAATCCAATCATCCCTGTATATATAACTGTAAACTTCTTGTGTTTTGCTATATTCTGACGTATTTCCTTATAGGCTTCTACCTCTTTAAATTGTAAGCCATTAGGAATAAAGACTATATTTTTCTTATATTTATTTTTAATTAAATAGTCTCTAAATCCATTGCTATTAATTACAATGGCATCAGCAAATTTTAACATTATCTTTTCTAAAATATATCCAATTTTCAATAGGAATTTATTTTTTCTAAATAATCCTATATTTTTTATACATTCTGGCCACAAATCTCTTATATCTAATATATACTTACATCTAAACCTAACTTTAGCTATCCCCCCTAGAAGGCCTACAAAAGGAGATGGAATAGTTGCTATAACTAAGTCATATTTAGTTCTTCTAAAAACAATGGTAAATATATTTTTAAAAAAGAAAAAAATATATTTATATAATCTGACTACAAAATTAGTAGTACTCTTTGCTCTGCTTGTCTTAATCCTATGAATTTTAGATTTTTCATATATGTCTTTTTCTTTTTCTAAATCTCTATATCCATCTTTTTCATACATTTCTTTATTCGGATAAGATGGTTCCGAAGTTACTACGTCAACAATATATCCTTCCTTTTTTAATTGAATTACTAAATTAGTTATCCTATTAGCTCCACTCCCTATTTCAGGATAGAACACCTCCGATATTATTAGAATTCTTTTCATACTTTTATTAATCATACCTAATTTACTCCTAAATATATGATTTTAATTGAATATGATTTAACACGATTATTTTCTATTAAAACTATATATGTAAATTACATAAAATTTTATTAAATTCATTTTAATTATATTAATTTATCATTCAACTTTTGACTTTACTTAGTATATCATATTATTCAACATATTTTAACACATAAATTATAGTTTTTTTTCATAATTTTGTGATATTTTCAAAACATTTTGTACACTTAATTTTAACATTTTACTCATATTTGTTAAATTAAATTTTTGTAAAAAAGATAAATGATGAAATTATATAACATAACTTAATCACTCATCTTTTTAATTTATTAAATTTCTATAATCACATTCATTATTCCACTACATACCATGCCTTTGTCTTCAGCTACATCTCCACTCATATCAATTTGCACTTTTATAAAATTTCATTTTTCTCCACTTTCTATTAAATCTCTTGTCATAAGAATTACCTCACCTTCTCTACCTCCTCCACCTATGCTTAAGTACTCTTCCATCTTCAAAAACTATCATTTTAGCATCTACTCCTCTTGGGGTTGACCCTTCAGTGGATACTACTATAACTAAACTAATACCTATAGACTAGAATATAAATTCAGCAGATATACGAAAGCAACATAATAAGCAAGATTTATTTTCTAAAAATCTAATTTTAAAAGCTTTTACCCGACATGGATACAAAAAAGGGGCTAGACCTATTAAAATGATCTTAGAAAATGAATATAATGTAATTTATAGCTTAAAAAGATACAACGAATAGTGAAAAAATATGAATTTATATGCACATAGAAAAGCTAACCCTTATAAAAATAACAAAAGCAACTAAATAACATAGAACTGTGCCAAATCTTTTAGAAAGAAATTTCAAGAAAAAAACTCCTGGTTTAGTTTTATTAACTGATATTACATATTTGCCATACGACAAAAAACGGTATAGCTTATTTGTCAACCATCCTAGATTCCTTAACAGGTGAAATCTTAACTCATCATATGTCTAAGAGAATCACTTTAGATATAGCGAAAGAAGCAATATTAAAACTAAAAAACAGAAGAAAGTAAAATTAACTGCTAATTCATTTATCCATTCCGACCAAGGATCACATTATACAAGTCTTATATTTCAAGCCTTACAGAGGGAAAACAACTTAAGACGATCTATGTTTCACCGTGGAAACTATTTTGATAACGCCCCGCAGGAATCGTTCTTTGGTCATTTGAAAGACTCTGTTAAATCTAAGAAGTGTAATTCATATGAAGAACTTAAAAACAAAATTAATAACTATATAATTTATTATAATAACTACAGATATAAATGGGATCAAAAAAAGATGACCCCTGTTTAATACAGAAATCATCTTCTTTGTGCATAATCTTTTTATAATATCATTGACATAGATATAGGATTATTTAGTTAGCTCCTTTGTTTTCATTTTTATTTGATAAATTATTATATGAAAACATCAAAACAAAAAACTCTTGAAGCTTTTTATAAAATATTTATAACATATATTTTATTTATCATTAAAAATATAATCTTTAATAGAATTTTTTACTGTTTCTAAATCAAATGTTAAATAATAAATCCCATCTATAGTTTTTCCTTTTCCTTGTTCATCTCTTGGAAATCTATCTTGCTCTAACTCTTTTGAAGCTAGCCTACTAAATTCAGTTCCTAATTTTAATAAATCTGTAGATGATATATTAGTTTTAACATATGGTAAAAATTCATTAACTAATTCTGGATATTTTGTTAATTCAGTATTTTTTAATTTATTAAAAATAGCTTTTATAACTGTTCTTTGTCGCTCCGTTCTTTTATAATCTCCACCGGTAGCATATCTTATCCTAGAATAAGCTAATGCTTGTTTTCCATTTAATAAATGATTACCTGAAGATGATATTCCAGATATATGAGAAACTTCTTCATCAGTTATATCAATATTAACTCCACCTATTTTATTAATAATATTTATAAGTGAACTAAAATTAATTGCTATAACCTCTTTAATATTTAAATCAAAATTTCCATTTAATGTTTTAAGAGCTAATTCAGCACCACCATATGCATAAGCATGATTTATTTTGTCCATTCCATACCCATCAATATTTACATAAGAGTCTCTCATTATAGATGTAAGCTTTATTTTATTATGAATGCTATCTAAAGTTAGTATCATAATTGAATCAGATCTACCAACTAAATCATCCTCACTTGAATCTATCCCAAGTAAAGCTATGTTTCTTATTTCTTTAAACTCTTCTTCTATTTCTGGATTAATCCCAATATTATTAGGTTCAGTATTAACCTCTATTGTCTCCACCTTTTTAAGAATATTATCTATATATAAATATCCAATACCATAAGTTGAAACAATAAGAATCAAGCATATAATTAAACTCCAAATAATAACTTTTCTCTTTCTTGATTTATTTTTTCTATTCTTCCCCATTTTAATTCCTCCTAAATTTACTTTGTAATAATCCACATACTACCATAAATTTTTTAATCATTCTTCTATTAAAGTTTTATAGTTTTAAATCTGCTTCTTTCCGATGCTTTTCCATTGAAGCATAATCTGAATCTCTCATCTACTTCTTATATACTAATTCATTTCTCTTTATAATTCTCTCTACCATATCTTCTAAATAAATTTATATTGCTTTAAATATTTTCCTATTTTATAGAATCATTTAGAAATATATCTAATTTTAGAAAATGATTATTAGAGGTCTTTCTTGCTTTTTCTATATCTAATTTATTCTTATTTGAAAAAAAATCTATGCTTTCAACTTTAAAATCTTCTATATTTTTAATATCTGTATAATCGCCCATAAATTTCAAATCTTTTATAACATTTAACATTTTATTACTATATATCACAGGTAATACATGCTTATTATATACAAACCCTAATATCATCCCATGAAATCTACTACTAACTACTAATTTACTATTATCTATAATTTTTAATGCCTCATCTAAATCACCTCTATAGTTATAAGTACTTATTTTACACTTATATTTTTTATCAACTATAGAAATGATTTTCTGAATTGCCTCTTCATCACCTTCTCCTTTACAGAAGGACATTAAAGTAACATCCATTCCATCCTCTATTAATCTCTCTGATATTTCTTTCATCTTTTTATAATAAATATCATCATATCCATCTACACCTTTTAAAGATGGTTTTATTACTGATATAAGTGCATTATTATTTTTCTTCTCTCCTTTTTCATCTTTTCCCTTTATTCCAAATATAATATCATCTGCTATTCTTACATTAGGTAAATCTTTAAATTTATTAAATGAATATTTATCTCTAAAACAAATATCTGAATACTTTCTAAATAACTCTTTATGCAACTCATAATATTCATTATCTGTATATGGCCCAAAATTAGCTCCTAATAAAAATACTTCTTTCCCTTCAATAACCTTAGGTTTAGTTATCAAATCAAATTTATTTCTCCAAGAATTATTTTGAATAAATAATGATCCACCTATTTGTACAATAGCATCAACATCCATTGATAATTTTCTATCTAAATAATTTACCCTGTTGATTTTTCTACATATAAATCCCCATGCCCTATTAAATATCTTATCTGAAGGTATTACCTTCAAGTTATTAATATTTTCAAAAATCTTTTTATATATTTTTGGTGCATATATTATAAAAATACTACTATTATATCTTTCACATAATATTTTAATAAATAAATCATCGCCTAAATTCACTTTAGTATACGCAAATATTCTTACTCTCTTCATTTTTCCCCTATCTATCATAACTTATATTTTAGTATTTTATTTTTTAAAATATTTAAAATAACAATATAAATAAATACTGTTATTATAGATGTTATAAGTATATTTATCAATATATTATTAATTAAAACTACACTTTGTAAATATTTAACTATTATTAAAGTCATTATAGCTGCTACTAAAACCCTTGAATTTTTTATAAAAAATTTAAAAGTATTAACTTTTACTCCAAATTTTTTTTCAAGTTTGATGCTTATAGTAATAAATGAGACTATACTACTAATAGTCGTTCCTAAGACTACACCATATAGCCCAATAAATTTCGAAAGAATCACGCTTATTATAATATTTAATAAACTTATGAATAAACTATTAGTAAATGGTGTATATGTATCATTATTAGCATAAAAATATTTATATATAATGTTTCTTGATGCACTTATTGGAGTAGCAATAACATATATTAATGTGCATGTATATACTACCTCTATTGCTAAGCTAGTAAAATTACCTCTATAGTATAAAATTTTTAATAAATCCTTTCCCACTACAAAAAAACCTATTACAACTAAAAATAATATAGAATTTATTATAGTTATATATTTTAAAATATTTTCTTCTGATTCATTAATCTCTATATCTTTAACTATTTTAGGAAATAAAAATGTTATAATATTCCCTACTATTATCGCATTTATCATTCCTATTATATTATTTGAATAATTTAAAATCGAAATTTGCCCCACGCCCAGTCCTGATGCAATTAACGTATCAATCATTAGAGATATTTGATATACTCCTGTGCTAAAAATAATTGGTATAAAATTTTTAAGTAGTTTTTTTAATTTTTCATCTTTATAATTAAATTTAATTTTAAACTTAAATTTACTTGTTTTAATCATTAAAATATACTGTAAAACAACGTTTATTATAGCTGTTATATTTATTATTAAAGCATATTCATATATATTAACTTGGCTATTTATAATAATAATAGTTGTTGATATAGCGGTTGTAATTAATATTGCTAGCTTTGATTTATTAAATTGATTATTTATTTGTAAAACTGCATTTGATAATCCTAAATATGTAGTTAAATACTGTGATATTAGTAATATTCTAAGTATATTACTGCTTAATTCAATAAAATATTCATTCTTATTATTAGATGTAATACTTATAATTTGTTTATTAAACAATAAAAAGACTATTAATAAAAAAGTACCTGCACCATAAACTATTGTTAAAAATGAATTTATTGATTCTTGTCGTTCTTCTTTATTTAAATTCGGTATCAATACTGTTGTGACACCTGTTGTTATAAAACTAAAAATTAAAACTGCCATTGTATTTGCAAAATTAAACGCGTCTAGCTCTACAGACACACCAAAATTTGATGCTACTATTGATACTCTAAATAATGTAAATAATTGCGTCAAAAATGTAATCATAATCATTATTAAAAGTTTCTTATATATATTTTTATTTCTTATCTTCATATCGCTTTCCTTCCTATAAAGCTACTTTAATTTCATTATGTTTATCATAGTTTTTAATATATATTTTGTTTTTTCTCCCAAATTACTATTACTATCCTCATGAAATAAATTTTTTATTACCAAAGCTACTCCATAAAAATATCGTTTATTTATTGCAATTTTATTTTTAATACTATAACAATCTATCTCTTTCAAATATTTTTTCATTATCAATTTTCTTTCTAGTATCACTGAATACATATCTTCTATATACTTTGACGTTATATTACTATTACAATTAGTATAAGTGCAGTATATATATAATAACTCTTTACAAAATGCTACCTTTTGAATGTACTTCAAATATTCAATATTAAAATAAAAATCTTCTCCTGTCGTCAATTTATCAATAAATAGAATATTATGTTTCTGTATTATTTCTCTAACATATAACTTATTCCATAAAGGATTTAATAATCTATTATTTAAAATTTCTCCATAATATTTTTTTAATTCTGCTACTTCTATAAAATCCTTAATCTCTAATCCATAGTTTTTTTCTTTTATATCTACTTCATCTATAATTTTTCTTTTAACAAAACCACAAATACATAGTTGACTTTCTGTTTTTTTTATTTGTGAATAAAGTCTCATATACATATCTTTATCTATTTCATCATCACTATCTACAAACCCTATATATCTACCTTTAGCTTGAGTTAGTAATATATTTCTAGTATTAGCGACTCCAGTATTTCTTTTATTTATTATTCGAATTCTTCTATCCTTCTCCGATAACTTTTTACATATTACATCTGTCATATCTGTTGAGCCATCATTTGCAATTATCAATTCCCAATTTTTAAAACTTTGCTTTATTATAGTATCTACTGTTTTTTCTATAAACTTTTCTCCATTAAATACTGGCATTAAAATACTAATTTCTATATCATTCATAAACTTATTTACCTTCCTATATAAAATAATACTATATCCCCTATTCTATTATTTTTATTTTAATTATTTTAATAAGCATTTTACTTCTTTATCATAATAATAATAAAAAAAAAAAGTAGTCTTAGTTCTTAAATCACGTTTAATTATCCCTAAATTTATAAAGAAGGTTTTATATTATACACATACTATCATTTTCAAAAATAAATTGAATGTTATAAAAAGTAACTAACTGAATGATTATGAAAACTCACTGTTAAAAGCAGAGTTTTTCTCTATTATTACGGATAAAACTTATATATAATATCATAGAAAATAATATAAATATAATCTAAAAATAACATAGATAATCTTATTGCTATCTTTTCATATTCTGTATTTATATATTTAGTAGTCATTACTCTGATACTTTTTCACATCCGCGAAAGTGAGCATAGCATAGCATAGCATAGCAAAGCCAATTCAGATTTTTTGAGTCTACGAAGATTTTCTCAACTATTCCTTTTCTTATATAATAAATTGCTTTTCCCTTCTCAGTTATAAAAAAGTTCTTATTATCATCTTTATGAATTTCCCAAACATGTCGTCTAATCATTTTATATTTAACTTTTCTCTATCTAAATTTACATCAATACCTAGTTGTTATATGTACTCTTTAGGTATTACTTTAACTTCAAATTTTTCAAAATTACGCTTATTATCATTAGCTTTTATATATTTTGAATCAGAGTAAAAACTCTTATCCCTTCTAACCCTTTCTCCATAGTTTGAAGAACTATATTATCAAATATTTTTGTGGAGTGTCTATATCTTTAACTAGTTATCTTAGTCTAAAAATAAATATTGACTTTATCATTATAATGGTATAAAATAATAATTGTCAGGCGCCCTTAACTCAGAGAAAGAGTACCTAGCTTTTTACTAGGGAGTCCGGGGTTCAAGTCCTTGAGGGCGCACCACTCTAAAAAAAGAACAATTTGTATTGTTCTTTTTTTTATTCAATTCTTTATTAAATTATAAATGTCCTTTTTTAGTTTTTTAAGCTAAATACTACTCATTCTTATTAGTCTTATATATTTCACAAATTTATATTTTGAATCAGAGTAAAAACTCTTATCCTACCTAACCCTTTCTCCATAGTTTGAAGAACTATATTATCAAATATTTTTGTGGAGTGTCTATATCTTTAACTAGTTATCTTAGTCTAAAAATAAATATTGACTTTATCATTATAATGGTATAAAATAATAATTGTCAGGCGCCCTTAACTCAGAGAAAGAGTACCTAGCTTTTTACTAGGGAGTCCGGGGTTCAAGTCCTTGAGGGCGCACCACTCTAAAAAAAGAACAATTTGTATTGTTCTTTTTTTTATTCAATTCTTTATTAAATTATAAATGTCCTTTTTTAGTTTTTTAAGCTAAATACTACTCATTCTTATTAGTCTTATATATTTCACAAATTTTCCTTATACTATTTTATACTCATACTGATTATTCACATTAACTATATACAATTAGTTAATACTAATATTGTATTTTTAATTCAGCTCATTTACTCCTATATATATTCTAAAATTACCTATTAAATTATTTTTTATACACTCCCGTTATTCAGGAAAATACTTCTTTTTTATAATAAATCCCTATATAATATATTATATTATATTAATTATTTATTTTTAATAATACTTTTACACATATTATAAAAGGTATCGACTTCTTCTATATTAGGCATATGAGCCGAACATTTGAATTTATATATATTTTTTTTAGGTGCCTTAATAAATCTATAATACTCTTCTATAAGCTTAGCTGGCGTATGATAATCGTTATCTCCTACACAAAAATATATAGGAACTTTAATTTCCTTAATTTCTTGAAATAGATTTATTGAATATAACTCTTCATACATAAATCTTTTACATCTAATCATCCCTATTAAAAATCTTATCCAATCTAACATACTATAATATTCTAAAGAAAAGCTTTTTAAAATAAATTTCATTTTACTTAATTTAAAAATATCACCTTTATACTTAGATATAATTTTTTCCAAAGCATTTATATCTAATTTATTTTTATATGGCGGCTCACCTAATTTATATAATTTTCTAATTATATTTTTATCATTATATTCTTTTGTTATAGCACTTAAATAGTTATAACTTATCTTATCTCCCTCATTTATATCTACTATCTGTCCTATTGATATAAATCCTTCTATATATTGGGGAATCCTCTTTACTACTCTGATTCCAATTATAGTTCCAAAAGAATGCCCTACTAAATAAATTTTTTTTACATTAAATCTCTTAAGTAAAACTTCTATTAAACATTCAGTATCCTTAACAATATTCTCTATTGTTAATTCATCTCTTGAAAATTTTTTTATATTTGATTTACCTGCCCCTCTTTGATCCCAATTTACAATTAAAAATTCCTTTTCTAATTTATTTTGGTATTTCCTTATAAACCCACTCTGTGATGTTCCTGGACCTCCATGTAAAAATAACATTACTGGCTTCTTTTCATTTCCAGATATTAAAATATATTGTTCTAATCCTCTTATTAAAATATATTCACTTACTTGTAGCATAAAACACTCCTTCAAGAATTATTATTCTAATTTTCTAACTCTAGTTTAATATAGTTATTTTTACTCATATTCAACTATATATATATTTCAATATTATCTTGTAATTTAATAATAACTATATTTTATTACAATACTATGTCATTATTATCTAATTTTTTTATTACTTTCATATATTACCTAAAGGTATTAAATATATTTATCTCTCGAATTACACTAAATATCCTTTTTTAACCCTACCAATAATATTAATTTATTAATCTCCACTTTTTATTTGTATCTCTATATTCTACATACTCACCTTCATATTTTACTTATTCTTGTAAAACTAAAATCATTAATATTTAATCTGAAAACACTCTTATGATATATAGGCTACCATAAGCAAACTAAAAATAATAAAAAAGGTTATTATATATTACATAATAACCTTTTTTTCTCATTCAAAGCGTATCTTTAATTATTTTTGAGATTTCATAATTATTTTATAATATCATCTTTATTAAAAAATTTTTTTGATAATCTATTCTTTTCTCATTTTAAGACTATTTTTAATATAAATTTTATTAAGTATTTACTTTCAAGCTCTATATTGCATTATAGATATCTCCATTATACTCACAGGCTAGCCCTTCATAAATAAATTCTTTTAACTCAATATTTAATAAATCACTAGGCTTTATAAGGCCTGGTTTTTTATCTGTTTTATAAATATTACTCTTTATTAATAAATATGATATAAATTCTGAACAAAAATAGCTATTTTTTAAAGACATAGGTCTATTAATAACAACTCCAAATAACCCAATAATATTATATCTATATTTTTTCTGATCCTTTAAAAATTTTTCAACCTCTCTTTTTAAAAGGATAAATTCAGTATCATCTATATAAATTTTATAAATTAAGCAAGTACTCTTTCTAAATTTTTTATAAACTCCATCATATAAATTTTCTACTACAAATCCACCTATAAAAGGATTATTCGGAAATATTCTTCCAAATGAATACATTTTTTTAAATGAGTCATCAAAACTTAATGAAATATGTACATATGGATCCCTTGAATAAAATTTTATACATCTAGAGAGAAAAGTTCCTGTATTAGAAAAAATTAGATATACCTCTTTACTTTTCATTATATCATTTCCTCCGTATGCATATAATGTAATTAAATATTATATAATTACATAAAACTTAAAATCTCAATATAATAGTACCTAAAAATATAGTACCATTCTATTTATTACCTAAAAATAACCTTTACTATCATATATGAATTCGACTTATTTAAATATAATAATTATTATTTTAAAATAGCCTTCAATAATTTCATATTTTATTCTTCTAAGTTATTTTATCTTTCTTATAATATATTTTCGAAATCATTCGATTTTTTCATCTCTTATATTTTACTCTTCTTCCCTCTCTAACTCCTTCATCATTTGTTATACTCTCTTTTAAATTGCTCACATATTCAATAAATAACTCTCTTTTTTCTTTTACATTCTTTCTTCAGCTCTAATTTCATTACTCTCACTTCTATATCACTCAAGTCCAAAATTTAAATTCTAATAACACGATACCTATATAAATACTTATACACATTAATACCATATACAATTTTTATATCATTAACTCAAATAAAAGATGTTGCTAAAAAAGTTTTAAATTAAGATTTTTTATTTTTACTAACAATATGTTCACAAAAGGAAAATCTCTTTTACATATTAATTTAACCCTAATTTTTTATTTATGTTACTATCTCTATTTTAAAGTCTTAAATTCAAAACCATTATGCTTAAAATATTCTATTACCAGTGGCAATGACTTAACAGTTTCTTCTTTACCATAAGTATCATGCATTAAAAGTACAATACTATCTGCTTCTGCTCCTAAAGCTTCTACAGTATTCTTCACTTCACTTAATAATTGTTCAGCATTTTTCATGCACCCTTCTGCATCCTTATTCAAAGCATTCCAAAATATATCTACATACCCCTTATCAAGAAGTACTTCTTTAATTTCTTCTCTTCCATCCCAACTCCAATATCCCCCTGGAAATCTTATAACTCTAGTAAAAAAATCTTTTCCTAAAATACTCCTCATTAATTCATTATTCTTTTCTATGTCTTTAATAAAATTCTCCACATTTATAACTCCATTAGGATATAAATTATTATAGTCATGACTATATGTATGATTTGCCACAGCATGTCCATTTTTTACAATATCTTTCAATATTTTTTTTGAATCATCATTCTTCGCTATAGATTTTCCTAAAATACAAAACGTTCCCTTAACATTATATTCATCTAAAACTTTCAATACTTCTGGAGTATTCGTTATCGATGGTCCATCATCAAATGTTAAATACACAACTTTTTTTCCATCTGTTCTTACTGGATACCTCTTCCTTCCAGTTACTAATGCATTTATGTTCTCTGATACAACAACTGCATCCTCCGCATTAATGTCTTCTTCAAGAGATAAGTATCCACTATTATCTCTTTTAAGATCTTCTATCTCTAAAGTTTCATCTTTATCACTCTGAGTTTTATCTAAATTCTTATCATTTTCCATTCCTGACTGTTCTATATTTCTCTTTACTTCAGCATTTACACTATCACGCCCATTATTACTATTAAATCTTGATATTATTCCAGATCCTCCTATTAAAATCAATAGAATTAAAACTATACGTAAAATTATTTTTATCATTTAAATTAAAACTCCCATTCCATAACTATAGTTATTCATAAATATAATTTTTTTACACATCTCAATTCTGGATTCATTTAAATTAGTAAAGGCCTCTCCCAATTATCTTGAAATTATATATTCTCTAAAATATGACTATCTTTATTATCTATTCAAAAAAGTTTAAACTCTAAATAATTATCTAGGTTTATTTTAACAAAAATATTTATAAGTATTGTACTAATCACTATTATTAAAGCAACTGATATCATAAAAATAAATTTTTATCAATTCTTCAATCATATATCTCCTCAAGTATATATCCATTATCTGTTCTTAAAATATTAACATCAGATTTCAATGATAATATATTACTCTTTAAATATAAGATATAGATATTTATTACACTTTCATCTACAAAATTATACATTCCTCAAGAATTGGAATGATTTAGTCAGATAATCATCCGAATAAGCATTTAATCCATCCACTTTATCATCAAATTAATCTTTTGCTAATAATCTAATTTTCATTTTCTATCAAACCTCTAATTATTTGTAAAGCTATATCTATTAAGCCTATTTCCTCAACACAACGCTTTAATTCATTAGTGAATATTTCTTCATTTTTTATAGTCACTCTATATTTTAATTGATATTCTAAACTTGCCAAACATTCCATTCCTATTCATCTAAGGTGTCAATCATACTCTGTTCAGATTTTATTCATCCTTTAAAGTATCCAACTGACTCCCTATTTTTCTCTAATACATATTGCTTACGTAAATATGTTATATCATTTATTACTATAAACGACTATCTTCCATTATAAGATAGTCACCATAAAATTCTCTGTCTAAATTAGATATATTTTTAACTTAAAAATTTATTTTTCTCCCTCTTAATAATTTAATAATAAATATCTTAAAAACTTCTAAATTAGTTGTTTTTATATTACTCTATCTATGATATTTAAAATTTTTATTTCAGTAACTTTCTAATATATTCTCATATATTAGATATAAAAAATTATATATTTAACTCTTTCTTTTTTTAGATATTATTCTCATAAGTTGTATTATTGTTATAATTACTGAGCTTCCTTTCTTATATGCTAAATACCTATCATCCCACTTAGACGCATACTTATCCTTAAACCTTTTTAACCCCTTGAATGAATAGAAGCTATTTCCATAAACAAATATCTGATATGCAACCTGCTCTCTTAAAAATGCATATTTGCTTCTACCTACATCAGCTAATGGTGCAAGTCCTAAGTTAAAATATTCAAATCCATTTTGCTTTCCATATAAAAATATATTTGCAAACATATAATCCATTATTCCATTAACTTCAACTTTTTTAAATCTCATAAGGTCTACAGATAATGTTTTATCATCATACATAGGCATTATAGATGCAAAGCCTTTTAACTCACCTTCTGAATTTCTTACTGTAACTATTTTATCCCTCTCTATATATTCTCTATCAAGAAATCCAACACAAAATCCCTTTTCAACTTGTCCATTAAGCCATTCATCAGATACATCTTTTAATTCCTCAAATAAATTACTACTTAATGGAGGGCTAACTACAGAAAATTTATACCCAGCCTTTTCAATTCTTCCGATTGCTTGTCTGTTACTCTTATTCTTTTTTCCCTCTAACGAAAACTTATCTAGTTCAATTATTGCATCTTGACCTATTTTCATAAATTCATACCCTAAATCATGAAGTTCTGGAATAATATCTGAATCTATTCCACAAAACGCTAATGTATATCCATATAAATCAGCTTTTTCTAAAAATTCTCTTATTGCATCAAAAAACTCTTTCCTATTACCAACTGGATTTCCTAATATTATAATTTTATCTCCTGAAATCTGATATTGAAAAAGTACATCTTCATTTTCATTTATATAAATATACTTATCGTCTAAAAATACATAATGTATAAGTCTAGATCCCCCATATTTTTGTATTAATTCTTCTACTCTCTCTATATCTAATTTTTCCTTAGGAAATTTATTAAATTTATTGAATTTAAGAAAAAATATTACTAATAATATAGAACCTATAGCACCTGTAATACCTAAACATATTTCTTTATTTTTATAAGCCTCAAAAGCCAAAATTAAATTTTCTAACTCTGCCTCTACAATATATTCTCTCTCCATTTTATTTGTTAAAAGAATATATAGCGACAGTATTATTAAAATAAAAATAATACACTTTATAGCACTTTTCCAAGTAAAAATAAATCCTTTTCTATAAAATCTCTTTCTGCTAAAAATAATTAAAACCCACGTAATTGCCAATAAAATATACTCATGATAAATATACTTATCAAAAAACACACCAAATGTAATCGCTCCTAATACTCCTATCATTGCATAGTATATAACTCTTGATTTAGATGAAATCAGAGTTGATATTACTATTAAAATGAATCCTAAAAAAACACTTATAAATATCGAAAAAATTGCTATATCTATATTTAATATTTTATCTTTATCTGGTAAATATCTTTCTACATAACTATAATCAAAAAAAATTAAATATAACCCATTAGCTAATATCAGCATACTTAAGGTAAACTGAGCTATCTTAGAATTTATTCTAGATATTACTTCTCTTGCCTCATGATTTATTTTCATATATAAATCTATTACAAATAGAGCTATTCCAATAATTATAGGAACTACATAATAACTTAATCTATATAAAAGAATTAATAACAATACTTGTTCTGATGGAATATTAAACTCTTTTAACCCTAATAGTAATGTTAAATCAAAAGATCCAAATCCTCCTGGAATCATACTGATCATTGCAAATATTATAGCCATAACATAAATTGGGAAAAATTGTGTTATTGTTATATTTATTTTTAAAATTTTAATTAACCCATAAATCAACACTATTGTCGTGCACCATTCTAAAATTGAAATAGACATTATTTTTAATATAAAAAAATAATTTTCTTTATTTCTATTTTTATATAATATATATGTTGCCCAACATAAAATTATTGGTATATATAATCCTATTGCAGTTGATATCCCAAAAACAATATCAAGTTTTCTTTCACCAAATATATTCCAAATAGAATATATTAAACACACTAACGAAAATCCCGACAAATTTAATCCAACAACTTTTGATACTTCTTTAACTAATTTTGATGAATCTTCCACATAGTCTCTATAAAAATAATTTTTTAAAAATATAGCTGTACTTCCCCCAAAACCAGCTATATTTGCTATAGAACTCGCAATCCATGAATATTTATAAACTTGTTTCCAACTTAATTTGATACCTACTTTCTTTTTAATTAATAAATCATAAAAGGTTAATGGTACATACGATATTATTCCTAATATAGCAATAGTAAATATGTTAAAATTTTTAAGTCTATCTGAATATGTATAAAACAACTCCTTATCTATATTCTTAAAAATCATATATAATTCTCTAAATGCAAAAAATAAAATAACACTAATAACTACTATTTGAATAACTTTTACAACTTTTTTATTTATTTTCATTAATTTAACACCTTTCTAAAATTAGTATTTTATTTTATACATAGACACAAATACTAAATTTTTTATTTTCTTATAGTTTAAAGATTAGTAAAAACATATAAAAACTCTATAATTTATTTTCCACTCCTTACTAATATATTTTGTTAACAGTTTTTCCTTATAAAATAAATATTTTTATAATTCTTTTCTTCTTTATTCTAATAAAAATAATACTTCCTTAATAAAAAACTCCTATCACTTTTCATTCCTATATTATCTAGACTATCATTTTCACATTGCAGTCCAATCTACTTTTATATAAATTATTTTTGATTTAATTCATTCAATATAGAGTCTGGTACAACGCCTATCCCACCTAATGCAATTAGATTAGTTTTATTTAATCTACTTACTATTTTTTTAGTCGATTTATCTATCCTATTTCCTACAAATACTATTGGTGATTTATTTTTTCCTGCTAATGCACTTCCTGCTAATGAATCTGGAAAATCTAGTCCTGTTGCTACATATACACTATTTCCAGTAAATAACTTTTCAAATTCGTTTATTACAGCTGCATTCGTTTCATATCTATTAGCTCCTGAAAGTCTTTTATATCTATTTCCAATTATTTTATCTATTTCATTACCTACGACTTTATCCCCGCCTATCTTATAGCATCCTTCTTGTGCTCCTAATAATCCTAAAGCCCCTGAATCACTAATACTATCTCCCTCTGTTAAAACTATAGGCGATCCTGTCAGTGCAGCTATTGGTGCTACAGATAACGCATCTGCAAAATCCTTTCCTGTAACTGCAAAAGCATAAGGGTATTTGTTTGTAGAAATTGAAGCTACTACCATTGTTGATGTTTCATATCTAGTTCTTCCACCAATTCTTTTTACATTATATTTCCCCAAAATACTTTTAACATTATCTTCAATTCCTTTCGATACTACTCCTGTACCTCCAACTATTATTGCTTTACTAAACTCTCCACTATTTAGTGAATCTATTGTATTTCTATCTAATTCATTATTTACTAAATGTATTTCAGCATTATGATGTTTTATCAATGCTGTTGCACTTAATGCATCTGCAAAATCCTTCCCTGTTACTAATATAAGTGTATCTGACTTCATTTTATTATTTATTATTGCTGCAGTTTCATATCTAGTCCTTCCACCTAATCTGCTTATTGTCATACTTTGTGATTTCACAGTTACATTAATAGTCTTAGTAGCTCTATTTCCATCACTATCAATAACTTCATATTTGACACTATATATTCCTTCTAATGGATTTATTTGATTTAAACCTCCTGTACTTTCTATAGTTATATTAGATTTTATATTACCATCCTCATAATCTATCGCATTTAAATCAATTCTTGAATCTGTTAATAAATTTAATTTTTCTCCTACTACTATTGTTACATTATTTGCAGATATCTCTGGTAACCTATTTGTCACCGTTACAATTCTCTCAACAACTGTAATATTTCCATCACTATCAATTGCTTCATATTTTATTTTATATTTCTCATCATATCCTGGTTTAGGTTTTCCTACCTGTCCTACTACTTTTATCTTTGTTTCATCTATTATATCCTTATCATCTTTTACTGTTATCCCGTCTAATAAATTTTTATTAAACTTATCAACTTCACTAACTTTTATTATAATATCATTTGCACCTTCTATAACTGGAGGCTTTGAATTTATTAATTGTCCAATTTGAATTTTTTTCGAAATAACTTTTCCAGTTTTATGAGTAACCGTCATAGTAATTTCTCCAGAAAATCTAGTATTATAAATATTTAATACCACTCCTTGTTCCTCTAAATAAATTCCTAAATCCATATCCCAATTATTATTACTATCTAAAATAGTCCCATCTGGCTTTCTAAGAGTTACTGTAAAATCTCCCCAGTCTTCACCAAATGGTATATAATCTTTATCTTCTTCATTAATATACTCAATCGGATATATATAATCTTTATCTTCTTCAGGTACTAAAATTTTATCCTCTGTTATTCCAGTCCATCTAAAATCCTTAAAAATATTCTTTTCCCTAATAGCTGTCCAAGTAGTTCTATATGAATCGCTAATATTCTTCTGTAATTTATAATCTGATTGTGAATATGAAGGATTTATTACAAAATTACCTGTTGCATTCTCTTTTGCTTTAATATATACATGATTTTCTTTTAAAGGAACTTTATTAATATTACTCTGACTATTTAATCTTGTTATACCTTTAACATCATCACTTATATCAAGCATCTGCTTATCATGTAAAAATACAGTTCCGCCTACTAAATCCTCACTATAGTTTTTATTAATATCTCCAATAAATTCGCCCTTTACTTCTACATTCCCATTAACTTTTCTAAAATCCAATAGAGCACCCCTGTTAATAATAAGATTATTTATTCTAAAATCTTTACTATTTCTAAGCGATATTCTTGCATTACTTTCCAAAGTTAAATTTCTCACTCCATCAAATAGGCAATTTTCTCTATCAGTATTCTCTTTTATGTTTACATCAACATTACCATTATTATTCTTAGTATCAACTTCTCTAACATTACTCTTATTATAAATATTAATTACAACATCACCATTAAAAGAATTCATTATCCCACCAGCGTAAATAGTATTTCCAATCACTGTCCCATTAATATTAATTTCTGCTGGGTAGCTCCTTTCCACCCAATAATCTCCTACATATACTCCTGCAAATTCTGTTCCATTATTTGGATTTTTCACCTCAAGAATAGCCTTAGGTCCTACAGTATCCTCTCCTAAAAATGTTCCTCCACAAATATATGGTCTATAATCACGCTGAAAAGCAGCAGTATTAATACGTGTATCTACATTATCTAATGTCAATTTATTTCCTGCCAAATAAATAGTTCTTCCACTTCTAAATGCTGTTCCTTCATCTACAGGAGTTTGAGGTAATCCTGGATCAGGTACTCCAGGCATTAATTCATTAGATGCCCAAAACTCCATTCTTATATTTTTAAAAATAACATCTTCACTTAGCTGAATTGGAGCTCTTGTCATAAATACCGAGTTATCATCTACCCCTTCAATAGTTACTTCTTTATTTATAATAAGTGGAAGTGGTAATAAACTTGGATGCTCTTCATACTTCCAATAACTAAGAGTTCCAATAATTTTGATAGTCCCGCCTACATCTACATTCTTAAGTGCTGTTTTAATATTTAGATAAGGATTATTTTCTGACCCATCTCCAGCACTCTCGCTTCCTTGCCCTTTAGTAAGAAAAATAACTTTCTTTGATTTTTCTTTCTCATCACTAGATTTATTAATAGCAAATGAACTAACTGTAGAATTAAAGATTAAAATTATTACACACAGAAAAGATATTATAACATTCTTACCATTTCTCATAATCCTCCTCCTAACAAACTATTTTACTCTTACCTTTTAATTTTAATAAATATTTACTTTCTTTATTATTAGGCTTTTCTCCCTAATAAAAGTTACTCCTAATATCTCTTTCAAGACTAACTTATAAATCATTATCCTCAATATAACTTCTATGATAATCATACATATAAGAGTTATTTAATTTTATATTTATAATAAAATTAAATAACTCAAATTAAACTTACTTGCTAATTATATTCTGATAATATCTAATTTTTATCTATAATAGCTTTTTTATTCAATACTTTTATCTTCTATTAAAGCTCTAATTATTTTTATTGTTTCATCTTCTACTATAAGTGTATATTCAAATTTATTTGTTGAATCTACAACTTTATCAAACTTAGCTAACTTATCAGCTTTTAATTCTACTTCAACTGACTTACCTTCTTTTTCTACTACTAAGCTTAGTATAGCTTCTTTTTCTTCAGTTATTTTTTCTAATTCTTCAAAAGTCAAATTAGCATTAAATTTCTTTCCATCAGAATCTAATTCTATTTCTTTTTCAGCTTTAAATAACTCCTTTCCTTCACTATCCTTTGCTATTAAGTAATTCTTACCTTCACTATAAATATCACTTGCTTCTAATAGTCCTTCAAATTTAATTAAGTTCTTATCAGTATCAACTTTAACTTTTTCTATAGTTCCTTTAATTTCTTTTTTACCATTAGAAATTTCTGATTCTAGAGATTCAGTTTTATTTTCTGCAGGAAATTCTTCTACTATTACTTCTTCAACTTTATTAGCTTCATTATTTTCTATTGAATTATCTGTATTTAAATCAATATCTATTTTATTTTCTTCTATAATTTCATTAACTTCATTTTCTAGCTTATTATCAACTATAGTTTCTTTTTCAATAGAAGTTTTTGTCATTTGAGATTTAGTTATTTTTAATTTCCCATTTTCTACAGTTGAAGTGTATTTAACATTATTTGTATCATCTTTAACTTCTCCAACTATATTTAAGCCTGTAGCCCCTAATTCAAGCTCACCTGAAGTATTTAATGTTTCAACTACTAAGCTTAATGTTACTGAATCTTGAATCTTTGACAATTCAGCTAAATCTAAATTAGTCTTAAATCCTGAATAAGATCCACTATTATCAACTCTTACCATATAGTTTCTAAATACTTCTTGTCCATCAGAATCCCTTGCTACTAAATGGTATTTAACTTTATTATCTATAGTTATTACGTTACTTTCAGTTCCGTTTACTATACTAGTTAAAGTATCAACTTGTCCTCTAACAGTAATTTGATTTTTAGCTGTATCCATAACTACTGTACCTACAGAAGCATTACCCTTTAGTCCTGTAAATCCTTTTACAACTACATCTCTGTAAACAATCTTGTAATTTCCTTCAGAGTCTTCAACTCTATATTTAACTTGATATGTTCCAACTTTATTTGTATCTACTTTATTCCATGCTACATTTGAAGCATCTAATTTAATATCTTTTCCATGATAATCTTTAGCTGTAACTTCTTTTAATGGGTCAAATGTATCTCCAACTTGTAATTCAGTAACTTGTGGGAAAGTTATTACTGGTTTTTTACTAGTAACTACAGTTGCTCCTTCAACTTTTACAGTTCTATAAACAATCTTATAATTTCCTTCTGAATCTTCAACTCTATATTTAACTTGATATGTGCCTTCTTTAGTTGTATCCACTTCATTTCTTAGCACATTTGCTGTTGTTAATTTGATATTTTCCCCATTATAATCCTTAGCCGCTACTCCTTCTAACGGATCAAAATTTGAACCAGTTTTAATTATTGTAGTTTCTTGGAAGCTTATTATCGGTTTCTTGCTTATAACTGGTGGCGTAACTATAGATTCACCTTCAACTTTTACAGTTCTATAAACAATCTTAGTGTTTCCTTCTGAATCTGTTACTGTATATTTAACTTGATACTCTCCAGCCTTATTTGTATTTACTTTATTCCATGCTACATTTGATGTTGTTAATGTGATATTTTCTCCCTTATAATCCTTAGCTATTACTCCTTCTAACGGATTGAAAGTTGCCCCTGTTTTAATAACTGTATCTTCTGGGAAACTTATTACTGGCTTTTTATTGGTAACAGCTTTAACTACAACAATAATTGACTTTGTTCTTCTTCCACCGTCACTATCTATTACTTCATATTTAACAGTATATTCACCAGCTTTATTTGTATTTACCTTATTTATAATTACATTTTTATCTGTTAAAATTATATCTCCATCTTCTTTATCTGTTGCTGTTGCTATTGCTAATGGATCAAAGGTATCTCCAACATATATTTCATGTCTTAACGGAACATTTATTGTTGGTAATGTATTGACAGAAGTATCCTTATAAGTACTATCTTCAAAAAAGTTAAACATTTTTCCAGTAAAAAATACATCATTAGGATATCCATAGGTATTTACAGCTTCTATCTTTACATACTTAGCTAATGTTGGTTTATCTAAATTTAATACCTTTAACTCTACGTTATTTGCAAGATTATTTACTGCTCCAGACTCTGTCCATTCTACTCCATCCATACTTGTATATATCTTAGCATTTTTTAAAGTTCCATTGCCTCCATTTGGCTTATATTCTATTGATGTTATATATCTAGGTTTATCAAATTCTACAGAATAATATTTATCTTCTTCTCCACTCCATGTATTATGCCACATAGTATTTATATTACCATCTATCATATTAATTGCTGCTGAATTTGTATTATTTTCTTGTGAAGAATATTCATGAAGGCTTATATTTTTTAATTGAATATACTTTCTATTCTCTGGCTGGTTATCTTCTGTAAAGTTATACTCAACTTGGTCACTTTGCATCTTTGTCCCTGAAGCAGAATACCTTACAATAACTTTCTTATCCCCAGTAAATCGCGTATTTTCCGGACTATATTTACACCAAGTATTTCCATCATCATCACTATATTCTAAAATTCCTTCAACCCCTCTAAATTGATTTTCTAAATCATTCAAATATAAATTTGAAGGTGTTTCAAATTTTGTTATATCTATAGTATAAATTTCAGAAGTTCCAACTAATGATATCTGGATATCATTTTCAGGATTTATTTTTTCTAACTCCTCTTTTGTTAAAGTTACTTCCTTAGAATCAGTTTCTTTTTTTGTTTTCCAGCCATCTAAGCTATATTCCCATCTGATAGATGAATCAGCATACCTATCATTCATCATAATTTTTCCTGCATTTTCACCATCAAAAGAAAAAGTTGCAGTATCAACACTATTCTCTCCTAAAAGATATCTCGCCATAGAAATACATGCTCCATATTGAAGAGTATCTGCTTCTGTTGCTTCTGTTGCTCTTTTAAGTGTTTTAGTTCTTAACATGTCAAACATAACTCTATCAGTATCATCAGTTATATTTGGCTCTATTAGTTTCATTACATCAACAAATGGCAATGGGAAAAAAGTTAAGGCATCAGCAACTCTATTTGCAAGACTTAAAAAGTCCTTACTTGTTTTATTTCCAGCACTCTTATAAGAATCAATTAATCCAACTAGAGAGTCAAGATTATAGCTTTGAATAGCAAGTGATTTATTATATATTTCTATTTGCTTTTCTGTATCTCCTTTATATACATCTGCTAAATAGTTATAATATTGAGATTTTATTAAATTATCATAATCATCTAGTGCTTTTTGAGCTAAAAGAATATAGCTTACATTATAGTAGGAATCCCAATCCTTTGACCCCCAACCAAGAGGTAATCTTTCTCCTTTTTCAGACTCTGTCCATCCTGATATATCATTTTTTATACTCCAAATTCCTTTACCTTGCTCATTTTGACTATAAGTTAAAGTTGCAGCATGACCCGGTTGTCCTATACCACCTGCTGGAATACCAAAAACTTGTGATAGATTAGCATAAGTCTTTGCAAGACCTCCACAAACTGAACCTTCTTCAAAAACCATCCATAATTTATGAATTCCTCTTGTTCCATATCCACTTAAACTATCTATATTATATTTTTGATTCCACTCATCATATCTAGCTTGATCATAGTATTTATCTTTATTATAGTCAAATCCTGAAGTATACTCTATGTAAGTGTATGCATCTAAATAGTTTTGCCCCTTATTTTTTCTATCCAAAGCATTATCAACTAACCAATTAATTTCTTCATCATCAATTTTATTATCCATTACCCATCTCATTAACTCAATAGGTAAGTTTTTAAACAATTCTGTATTTCCACCTGATGCCATCTTTCCGTTAGTATAAAGATCCTTATAAATTTCATATCTAACTCTTGGATTTGAAATCTCTGCATTACCTGTCCAAAGCCTAATATCTTTTGCATGACTTAGTGCTGTAGAAATTGCCATTTTTAAATAAACTTCACCATTTGCAAAATCATTAAAGTCTTCTTTATGCGCATCATAAATATCTCCTATGGCTTTAAGAGAATTTCGATAATTACCTGCACTCTCAATTTCTCCTCCAGTTACATATAACTTAAGTACTTTTTCATCATTAACAAGCCAATTAATTGCTTTTGCATATTTTTCATCCATCTTTGCAACTGCTTGTATAGTATTAAATCCTACTCTTTTTACAAAAGTTCTTTGCAATAATAGCTTTTCATAATTTCCAACAATAGAATCATTAATACTATATGTATTTTTAATTATTTCATCATATTCTTGAACCGTCTTAAGCTGTACTATATATTCAGTTGATATATCGTAGTCAGGCTTCATAATTCTTGGCGCTCCATAGACAGCATGATCATTTCCATTACTTCCATTATCATGTGCATGCAACTTTATATATTTAACATTACTAATATCTATATCTACAAAAACAGAATTACTATTTCCCTTCAAAGGCTCTGTTTCAAGACGTTTTTCCCATTCATTTCCATCTTGAGAAGTTAAAATACTAAACTTTACGCCATTTCCATTCCCCCCTTGACTTCTATCTACTCCAACATATGTTGTAAACCTCGAATAATCATTAGAATATGCTGAAACATCATAAACAACATTTGATGTAGCATGTGCTGCTATTCCTTTTTCAAATTCTAAAATTTCTCCATCAAAATTAAGAGTTATTGTTCTTCCATCTAGATTAGTATCTTTTTTTATTGATCCCCAAGAAGTATTAGACATATTGCTAATATAGTCCAAATCTGATAGATAAATATACTTACTATTATTTGTTTGTTTTTCCATTGTTAAAGAATTTAACTCATCATTTGTCTCCGCCATAACTTTAACACTATTTGTTGAAACTATGTTAACTGCCATTCCACATGTTAATGAATACAGTGCAATTTTTCTCTTACAATTCAAAATATATTCCTCCTACTTTATTTTAATTATATTAGTTATATACTTTTTTAAAGTAAAATCTACTAATAATTCATTTTGACATACTTAATAATAATATGCTAATGAAATTCATGAAATATATTTAATTATTCCTATTATTGCAAAATTAAACTCTGCTATTAATCAGATCAAATTCTCTAGTACGTATAAATATTTCACTATTTTTAATTTTCTTTAATAGAAAATTAAAAATAGTACCTAGTTTATACTAAGTACTATTTTAATAAAACTTTAGATAATATTGTGAATAAAAGTCATATTAATACTTCATATCACTATATACTACTAATATTCGGAGCATATTTTGAGTTTAATTTTCACTTACGACTCTAGTTTTTAAATCGTACTCCAATAATATAGCCTCTCCATCTTCATCATCTAACTCTGATTTTACTGATGCTATATACTCTTTTGAAGCTTTTACCACGATATCTTTTCCTTCACCAAAGCTTAATACTTTTAATTCGGTATCACTTATTGCTTCTCTTACTATTCCTATATTATCAAACATATTTTTATTTTCACACCTATCCTAATTATAGTAATTTTATTTTACAATTACGTCTCTATAAGCAATCTTATAATTTCCTTCTGCGTCTTCAACTCTATATTTAACTTGATATGTTCCTACTTTGCTTGTATCTACCTTATTCCAAGCTATATGTGCTGATATCATTATTATAGCTTGTCCTTTATAATCTATAGCCGTTACTCCATCTAATGGATTAAAGACATCTCCAACTTGTAATTCAGTAGTTTCAAAAGTTATCACTGGCTTTTTACTTGTAAATGGAGGTGTAACTATATCTTGTCCTTCAACTTTCACAGTTCTATAAGCAATTTTACTATTTCCTTCTGAATCTGTAACTATATATTTAACTTGATACTCTCCCCCTATATTAGTATTTACTTTATTCCAAGCAATACTTGATGTTGTTAATGATAATATTTGTCCTTTATAGTCCTTAGCTGTTACTCCATCTAATGGATTAAAAACTGATCCAGTTTGAATTACTGTAGTTTCTGGGAAGGTTATTACTGGTTTCTTATTCGTAATAGGACGCTCTTTAACTACAACAGTAATTGTCTTTGTTCTTCTTCCACCATTCTTATCTATTACCTCATACTTAACAGTATATTCTCCAGCTTTTTTTGTATTTACTTTATTTATAACTACATTTTTATCTGTTAAAGCTATATCTCCATCTTCATTATCTGTAGCTGTAGCTATAGATAATGGGTCAAAACTATCTCCACTATATATCTCATGTCTTAACTTAACATGTATTGTTGGAAGTGTATTAGCTACTTGACCTTGACCTATTTGAATTTTTTTTGTAATAGATTTCCCACTTTTATGAGTAACTGTTAATATAACTTCACCTGAAAAGCTAGTATTAATAATCTCTATTATCGCTCCAGTTTCATCTAGATATACTCCTAAATCCATATCCCAATTATTATTATTATTATTATTATTATTATTATTACTATCTAATATAGTTCCATCAGGCTTTTCAAGCGTTGCTGCAAAGTCAATCCAATCTTCCCCAAATGGTGTATATACTTCATCCTTCTCATTGATATACTCAATAGGATATGTAACTTCTGAAGTATTTCCTGGGTCTATAATTGTATTATCTATATTCCCACTCCACATTAAATCTTTAAAAATAGCTTTATTTCTGATAGTTGTCCAAGTAGTTCGTTGTAAATTATTGCTATCCTTCTCTAATACATAATCAGATTGTGAATTATCTGGCTCTATTATAAAATTACCAGTTGCATTTTCTTTAGCTTTAATATATATATGATTTTCTTTTAATCTGACTTTGTTAATATTATTTTTACTATTTAATTTAGTTACTCCTTTAACATCACCTCCTACATCAAGAGTCTGGTTATCATGTAAAAATATGGCTCCTAATAATGAAGTATCCTTATCAGCATTACCAGTATACCCAATAAAATCATCATTTACTATTGCATTTCTAGTAACTTTTCTTAAATCTAACAATGCTTTACTGTTTATAGTTAGCTTTTCTACTGTAAAGTCTTTACTATCTCCAATACTTACATCTGCTTCATCTTCCAAAGTTAAATTTCTTACGCCATCAAACTTTCCATTAATAACAGTTGTATTTTCCTTTATATTTACATCAACAATACCAGTATGATTACTCTTATCAATTCCTGCCACTCCTGTTTTACTATAGATATTAACTACAACATTACCATTAAAAGGCTTTGTTATTCCTCCTGTATAAACAGTTGTATCCAAAACTTTTCCTCTAATATTAAGTTCTACTGGATAATCTCTCTCAACCCAATAATCACCTGCATATATCCCCGCAAGCTCTGTTCCTACATTAGGATTTATTACATTAAGCACTGCATTATTACCTGTAGAGTTTTCACCTAAAAATGCCCCGCCACTGATATAAGGTCTATAAGCTTTTTGAAAAGAAACAGTATTAATACGTGTATCTACATTGTCTAAGGTTAAGCTATGCCCTGCTAAATAAATAGATCTTCCACTTCTAAATTCTGTTCCTGTATCTACAGGCGCTCCAGGTAACCCTGAATCTGGTACCCCTGGCATTAATTCATTAGATGCCCAAAACTCCATTTTTATATTTTTAAAAGTAACATTTGCAGCTAATTGAATTGGCGCTCTTGTTCTAAAAACTGAATTACTATCTATCCCTTCTATAGTAACTTCTTTATTTATAATTAATGGTTTTGGTAATAAAGTTACATGCTCTTCATATTTCCAAAAATTTAAAAGTCCAATAATTTTAATAGTTCCTCCTGGCTTTACATTTTTTAGAGCAGTTTTAATATTTCTATAAGGGTTATTCATAGATCCATCTCCAGCACTTTCACCTCCTTGCCCCTCTGTTACAAACACTATACTATTAGACTTTATAGTTTCATCCATTACTATATTTTCAGCAAATACACTAACTGTCATATTAAAACTGAAAATTATTAAACATAAAATTGATATTATGATATTTTTAGTTATTCTCATAAGCTTCCTCCTAACACTCCATTTTATAAGCAATTTCTTCTATAATAATACTACACAAGAAAAATAGTAGCTTTAGTTCTTAAAGTATATTTAATTATTCCTAAACTCTAATCTCATAAGTAACTATAACTAGAAAAAGTAGAGCAGAAAAACTCTACTCTACTTCAAAGCTTTATTTATAGATGTAACTTTCTCACAAAGAAACTCTTTATATTTTCACTTTAGTTAAGATTTCTTCCTTTTATAGTTATATATTAATGCAATTCCAGCTGAAAGTATAATTACAATAACTAAAATACTTCCCCATAAAAATCCCTTTGCTTTAGATTGATTAGATAATAAATTTTCCTCTTTACTTTGATTATTTTCAGCCACAGACTTATCTTCACTACCACCAGAACTATTATCTTTAGATTGATTATTATCAGAATTAGTTGCTCCACTTTCACTGCTTGCTAAGTTATTACTTCCATCATTTTTTGCTACTTCTTCTGTTTTATTAGAACTATTATCTTTATCTTGCTTATTGCCAGAATTATTTGCTATATTCTCATTGTTAGTTCCATTATTTTCAGTATTAGTTGAGTTACTTTCACCATCTGATTTATCTTCTTCTTTTTCTGAACTATTATCATTATCTGGAATATTATTCATCTTTATAAATCTAAATTCATCACTATTATTTGATTTTAAATTGTTCATTTCAGCACTTTTATTTTTATCAGAATAGATAAATTTAAATTTACCATTACTATCTATACTATAGTTAGTATCCCCATCTCCTTTAACTGTAATAGAGGCTACTTTAAGATTACTATATTCAACCAAATTCTTCTTTGAAGTTATATAGATATCTATTATATTTTCCGAAGCATTATATTTATAATTCTTTTTTATACTTTGGTCACTTAAAGTATCACTCCATGTTAAAGTATCAAGAGTTACATCTCCTTTTATCTTTAAACTAATACTAAAGGATTTAATTTCATAATTTATTTTATCAACCGATATTTCTATAGTGTTTGCTTTCTCTTCAATTCTTTTTATATTAGTTTCTACTGATGCAGAGGTTACCTTATAGGGCATGACTAACATCAATAAAGCTAACATAAAAATTCCAAATACTTTTTTTATGCTTATCATTGTGACCTCCTTATAAAGCTTTATTTATCTGTTATTTTCTGGAACTATTCCACCTTCAAATTTTATTTCAGGTAATGAATCAGATATATTTACATATAGTGTATCACTTACTAATCTTTGCCCCTCTAAAGTTTCAGCATTATTTACTCTATATAATTCAGCTCTTATTTGCTTTGGTAGTGTAGATAACTTATCTGGAGTTAAATAAAATATCCATGTACCACTGCTTATTTCTCCAAGATGACCATTTTCAGGAGTTTCTGCTAGAAGAATTTGTTCCCCTTCAATTACATTATCATTTTTGTCTCTTAAAAGTACTGCATTAAATGCTGGGTTTCCTCTATATTCTCCAGTAAATACAACTGAACCCATTGGAATAACATCCCCATCATTTTTTCCATAAACAAACTCTTCAGAAAGTATCCCTATACCAGTTTCCTTAAGATCAACATTATCTCCTGGTGGTGCAATTATATCAATTTCTGCTATTGATATTCCATTTGCCTTTGGTGCAACTATCTTCACATATGATGCTTCATATGACCATAATTGTTTTCCACCTATAGAATCTTCTTTATTAAAGTATACAGTTTCAGAATTATTCTCTGAACTTAAATTAAATCTACCAATATTGGCTAATGTCCAATTTTCCTTATCCTTACTTACGTATACTTCATAATTTGTAATTGAATTATTAGATAATTCTCCAGATTCAACCCCTGCTGTATATCTTAATCCAACTATATTTTGAACTTCATTTAAATTTACAATTATATGAGGATCTTGGCCATTCTCTTTATCACCTTTAAATATTGTAGATATATCATTATCTTTAATTCTATTTATAGATGGATTATCTACTGGGCCTGTTGTGTTATTTTCATCATTAATATCTTCATTTGATGAAGTATTAGTTTCAACTTCCCATGCCTTCTTAGTTAAGCTTCCATCATGAGATATCTTTATTGAATCTAAGCTTAACTTTTCTGTTTTATTTAAGTAATAATCATAAGCTACAACTTCATAAGTTAATACTCTATTATTTAGTGAAACATAATCTGTGAAATTAGAATCAGTAGTAAAACCTATTACTTTTCCATTTCTATAAATTTCATATCCTAATATTTTATCTGAATCCTTGTTAGTTCCAAGTGTTAATTCTACACTCTTTGCTTTATTACTATCATCATATGATAATGATGCTTGTACCTTTGTATCCTTTGACATAGGAGCAGTTCCTGCAAGCTTTTGTCTTCTTGCTTCATCATTAAGATATTGAATATTTCTTATTTCTTTTTCATATCCCTTTTCAGCCATATAAGCTATATTTTCATCAGAAGGAATTATTCCCCATGCTCTAAAGAAATCAGTTAAATCTTTTCCAGCTACATCAGATGCATATCTAACAATCTTTTGCTCATAAGATAATTTAGAATCCTCTGCTGAAGCTTCTCTTGCTCTTCGAGACATTTTTGCATAGAAAGAATCATTAGTTAAATCACTATCTCTATCTGTAAGAAGCATTACTGATGTTTTATTCTCATCATATGCTAAATGTAATTGCCAGAACATTCCTAGTTCTGTAAATACATTTCCAGGTAAACCTATAGTTTCAGAAGTTACCTTTTCATATATTTCTTTATACTTATCTGATAATTCTAATCTTGATTTAGCTGTATCATCTAAGGTTTGAGCAAGTAATGCTATAATATTATTAGTTACCTCTGCTTTAACTAAGCCATTCATTTCAGTTACGTGACCTATTTCATGAGCAATTCCCCAGCCAAATAATGAGCCAGCTTCTTTAACAGTACCATCTGCATTTAAAACATAAGGTTTTCCATTTACTAAGCCCGCTGCAGAATCAAATTCTATTCCAACATGGTGGCTAGATGCATACATAAAGGCACCTGCAAACATTCTTTGATATTTTATATTCACTCTTGTTCTTGGTTGTAAATGTTTCTTCTCTGTTGCATCAAGTGTTCCATCATTATTATAATCAGGATTTTCACTTACGCCTCTTTGTGCATATACTAATTCCATTATTTGCTCTAAAGCTTTAAGACTATCATAAAGTCTATCAACTTCTTCATCTTCTGTTGTAAGGCCTGCTGTTATTCCATTTAATATAGCTGATGCAGGTAAATTTAAAGTAGCTTTAGTAGTTTCTATATCTGTAGAATTTATAATACTTGTTCTTTCATCATATCTATACTTATTCTTTGACTTATTTGTAAATAACTTTGGATAGTCATCATCCATAGTAGCTACATGAGATTTTAAGTTTCTTATATATTCTCTAATTTTTTCTTTAATTTCATCTTCTTTGCTCTCATCATTTATATTTTCATATACATTTAAATGTGGTATTTCTTTAGCACCACTTACTCTTATTTTTATATCATTATTAGAAGGATTTGCATTTGGATATCTAACATATATAGCTCCACCTTTTTCTACATCTAAATTATGTATTTCTGGTACCTCTATTACATTTTTACCCTTTTGAAGCTTTACTGTTTTAATGAATTTTCCACTTTCACCATAATGCTGAGTAAATGCAAGTTCAGGTAATATATTACCTTCAGTACCTACATAAACCACAATTTCATCCCCAGCTTTTGCTGTATAGCCTAAGGCTTGATAATCATTTGAAAGCCCTAGATTATTACCACTATTATTTATATTTTGATTAAGTGTAAATGTAGCTTTACTTATATTTTTATCATTTAATATATCTTCTGCAAGCTTAAGCTCATTTAAAAGACTACTTTGATTTGGATGATACTCTCCACTTACTGCATCAGCAGTATTTACCCTTTCTCTTAATTCGTTAATTTTATCTTGAGTTACGTTATCTTGTAATTCTATTAATAAATCATCTTTAAATAAATTTCTTATATCATGCTCAATAGAATCATAATGATAGAATTTAACTTCTGAAAGTGTTACTATTCCTCCACCATATACACTTAAATTTAATTGAATCTTTTTAGCATTAATAGCTTCTGGTAATTTAACTGTATAATATGGCTTTCCATTACTTACTTTCTTCGCTGACTTTATATCTGAATTTTCTATTTGATGAACATTCCCTTCAGCATCCCAATATCTAATTACATAATTATAAAACTCTCTATTATGCTTATCAAATCTAGGTGAAAACATTATAGTATCCATCTCATAAACATTATCAAATTCAACTATTGGACCTGATTTGCTATACATTGAAGTATCCCAATCATTATGAACCCAAGAAGATATAAAATCTCCATCAACTATTGCAAATTTATTTTCATCAGTTACTTCTTCTCCATCTATTCCACCTCTAGGATATGTTACATCTATAATATGATTTGTAACTTCTCCCAATTTATTAACTGTGTTTAGAAGCTTATAATTTGGTATTTCTGGAGCTAATAAAGAAAGTGTAGTGCCTGTATATGTTTTTGAATTTAAACTTTCACCAAAACTATTATATGAAGTTAAATAAATTTCATATGTAGCATTATCCAGAAGTCCAGTTAAAACATAAGAAGCTCCTGATATATTAGCTACTTTATTAAAATCACTTTCTCCTTTAACTCTATAGAATAGATTATACCCTTCTGCTCCCTTCATATTCTTCCAAGATATTTTAAGTTGTCTATAATCCTCTACTACATTTATATCTTCTGGAGCATCTGGTGCTTTCTTTGGTGCAGGTGTCGCCTTTATAGTTTCTGACCAATTTCCCTTCCAAGTTTCTCCACTATAGCTTCTTACCTTTATTTCATACTCTTCAAAATTTTCAAGATTCGATAATTCTATAGAATTTGCTCCGACTTTAGTTAACTTCTCTGAAGTATCCTTTCCAGTTAAGCTCTTATATGATACTTCATATCCATCAATATTTGCTTGCTCTGACCATTTTACTTTAATCTTACTATCATCAGTTTCAACCTCTAAAATTGTAGGTGCAGTATTTTCAGCAGTAGGAATTTCTTGATAAACATCATTTAGAAATTCAACCTTTCCTATTTGAACTAAATTATTATTAGTTGGATCTACCGAATTAACCTTTATAGTAATCCTCTTTACAGCCACTTGCTTTTCTAAATTAATAACTACTCTATCTGCTATATTGTTTTCAACTGCTTTAGCAAGTCTTGCACTATCATTAAGCTTATATGTAATAATTTCACCATCTACAGTTTCTACTAATATAGAGCCATCTGTAATCCCTTTAAGATCAACTACTACTTCTTCAGCCTTTATTTCAGGAACTTCAATAATAAATCTTCCAATTAATTCTTCTCCATTTTCATCTAATTCTGGAATATTACTTGGTTCAATTGTAATACCTTTTTCTGAATCATTAAAAAGGTCCTTTACCTCTCCAGATATTGTTCCAATCTTTTTGTCTTCAATGACTGTTACTTTATCTGAATTAACTATTGCTTTTGTATCATAAATACTATCTTTTTTAGCTTCATTATCTCCATTTAAATTATTATGAACAATTGCTAAATCAGCAATATCAACTACATTATCTCTATTTAAATCATATAATAGGTTATTCGTTCCTATATTCTCTAAAAGAAGCTGATAATCTTTTTCTGTTGTAAAACCATCTCCATCTAAGTCTGAAATTAAAGCTATAGCTCTATCATTACCTATATAAACTCTTTTAGAGTAATTATCTATTTCAATTTTATCTTCTAATACTATTGGTGCAAAGCCTTCTCCATTAACCTCTAAAGTATATTTTCCTTGAGGTAGATTCTCAATTAATGTATTGTAATAATAAACATCATTATCATAAGTTTCCTTTAATAAATCATTTAAAGCTACTGTTCTATATGAAATTTCTCCAGCATTAACTTTTTCTTCATTATTAAATACAGGAATTTTTAATATTTCTTCCTTACCTGATTTTAAACTTAAATAAAGTCTATTTTCTTCTGTTTTCCTAAATTTTAGTGGTACATCAAACTTTAACCTTACTTCTAGTGTTCCTTTTCCTTTGACATTACTATCTATTTGACTATTTCTTGTTGTAGCATAAACAGGTAGTACTTGAGCTAATGATGTTTCAGTTACCATCATAGTTGCAATTAAAATAGCTAAAGCCTTTCTTTTCACTAATTATTCCTCCAATCGCTATTTATATTAACTAAAAACTTTCTTTTAAGATATACCTTCCATATCCTAATATATTTAATCATAAGTAGGAGGAAAATAGATATATTTATTTTCCTCCTACCATAATTATATATATTCTAATTTGATATACATCTTATTTAAATTTTATAAAGCACATTACTTAATGATGTTTTACATATAAGTTTTTCAAGCTTTATTATTTTTAATAATTAGTTTTGTTCTAAAACTTCATTTATATCGATATTCTCTTTAACTTCTTCTGAAGTTTTAATATTGCTATCTTCTGTTAATTCTTCATTTTGTATATTAGAAGAATCAACTTTTTCATCTGAAGCTTCACCCTTATTTTCTGTAGTAATTTCTTCTACTACAGTTTCTTCAACTATAGTTTCTTCTACTACAATTTCTTCAACCTTATTAACTTCATTATTTTCTATTGAATTATCTATATTTGAATCAACTTTAGTTTCTTCTGTAACCTTATTTTCTTCATTATTAGTTACAGTTTCTTCATTAGTTGAGGTTCTTGTTATTTGAGATTTAGTTATTTTTAATTTTCCATTTTCTACAGTTGAAGTATATTTAGCATTATTTGCAGTATCTTGAACTTCTCCAACTATATTTAAACCTGTTGCTCCTAATTCAAGCTCTCCAGAAGTATTTAACGTTTCAACTACTAAGCTTAATGTTACTGAATCTTGAATCTTTTCTAACTCATCTAAAGATAAATTAGTTTTAAATCCTGAATAAGATCCATTATTACTAACTCTTACCATATAGTTTTTAAATACTTCTTTTCCATTAGCATCTTTTGCTACTAAATAGTATTTAACTCTACTATCTATAGTTGATACATCACTTTCAGTACCATTTACTATACTAGTTAAATTATCAACTTGTCCTCTAACAGTAATTTCATTTGTATTATTATTCATAACTACTGCACTTACAGATGCATCACCCTTTAGTCCTGTAAAGCCTTTTACAACTACATCTCTGTAAGCAATTTTATAATTTCCTTCTGAATCTGTTACTTTATATTTAACTTGATATGTTCCTGCTGTCTTTGTATTTACCTTGTTCCATTCTACATTTGATGAAGTTAATTTAATATCTTGTCCCTTGTAATCTGTAGCTGTTACACCTGCTAACGGATCAAATGTATCTCCAACTTGTAATTCAGTTTGTGGGAAGTTTATTACTGGCTTTTTACTTGTTACTGGTGGTTTAACTGTAGCTTGTCCTTCAACTTTTACAGTTCTATAAACAATCTTATTATTTCCTTCTGAATCTGTTACTGTATATTTAACTTGGTATTCTCCAGCATTATTTGTATTTACTTTATTCCATGCTACATTTGCTTTTGTTAAAGTTATATTATTTCCTTTATAATCCTTAGCTGTTACACCTGCTAACGGATCAAAAGTTGAACCTGTTTGAATTACTGTAGTTTCTGGGAAGCTTATTACAGGTTTCTTACTTGTTACTGGTGGTTTAACTGTAGCTTGTCCTTCAACTTTTACAGTTCTATAAACAATCTTATTATTTCCTTCTGAATCTGTTACTGTATATTTAACTTGGTATTCTCCAGCATTATTTGTATTTACTTTATTCCATGCTACATTTGCTTTTGTTAAAGTTATATTATTTCCTTTATAATCCTTAGCTGTTACACCTGCTAACGGATCAAAAGTTGAACCTGTTTGAATTACTGTAGTTTCTGGGAAGCTTATTACAGGTTTCTTACTTGTAACAAGTCTTTCTTTAACTATTACAGTTATTACTTTTGTTCTTCTTCCACCAGCACTATCTATTACTTCATACTTAACATCATATTTCCCTGGTTTATTTACATTTACTTTATTTGTAATTACTTTTAATTTTGAAGTTACATCTCCATCTTCTTTATCTGTAGCTGTTGCTATCGCTAACGGATCAAATTTATCTCCTACAAATATTTCGTGTTCCATCTTAACATTTATTGTTGGTAGAGTATTTGCTGCTGGTTTTGCAGTTACTGTTACAACTCTTTTAACTGTTGTTGTATTATTGTCTCTATCCGTTACTGTATATGTTAATTCATAAGTTCCAGGAGTATTTGTATTAACAGTTCCACTAACAGTAATTTTTGAAGTTAAATCTTCATTTTCAGCTGAAGTAGCTGTTACCCCTGACTTTGAATTAAATGATGTACCTTGTACTATTGATACTGCATTAGCCCCTGATATAGTTGGCTTAGCTGTAGTTTTTGGTGTTACTGTAATTGTTCTAGTTACAGTATCTGACTCATTTCCAGCTGAATCTGTAACCTTATATGTTACTTGATATGTTCCAGCTTGATTTATATCAAAATTACCTTTATCAACAACTAATTTTCCTAATAAATCAGCTTGTGAATCTACATTATCACTTATAGTTACACCTTGCTTTAAGTCAAAATCTGCTGTTCCCCTAACCACTGATATAGCTGGTGCATTAATTACTGGTTTTTCTGTATCAACTAAACGTGTAACAACAATTGTTCTTCTTGCTGTTTTTGTTTGTCCTGCTTCTGATAATGTGTATTCAATAGTATATGTTCCTGGTTTAGGATTATCAGGGTTAAAACCATTTAAGTTAGTAGTAATTTTATTGTTTGCATTTCTACCAGCTGTATCTGTAGAAGCAACACCAGTCATAACATCATAAGCTTGTCCTTCATTTATAGTTACATTAGCACTTGGAACATTTAATGTTATAGTTCTAGTTTGAAGACGCCCATAATTATCAAATTCATATCTTACTCCATTTATAATCTTTGTACCTGTTGCAAGTTCACCTGATGAGTAAGCATAAAATCTCCCAGTTATTCCTCCTAAGTTATCTACCCAACCAGGTGTCTTATATAAAGTAGCATAATCTAGACTTTGCCTCATCTCATTAAAATAATACAGCTTACCATCTATTTTCTTATACCCTGTTGAATGCCATACATATTCATAGCTAGTGTCCTTATCTACGTAATATGTCTGATTTCCTAAATTAATCCACTTATCAACATATCTACTTTTTACAGTATTTCCAGATTTCTTAATATATCCATCTTCTACAAGATAAAGGCTCACTGTACCGTCATACATCTCTCTAGATACTGCTCCTGTAAACCTAATACGATTATTCTCATCATCCGAATTTCCCAAACTAATCCACTCATTACCAGTACTCGTATTTTTACAAATATAAGACTCAGTATACTCATAAAACCTTTTACTCATAGTAACACTTCCATTAGAAGTGTGCTCATAAATCCCTTGCATACTTCTCATTGAACTATCAAGTTCAGTTGCATGCGCAGTAGTAGTTGCATTACTAACTATTCCAACTGCCGACATTCCAGCTAACATAGCTGCTACTTTTCTTTTATTCATTATTTTTACCTCCCAATTTTAAATTAGTTTCACTTTAATTGAGTCCAACTTTTATAGTTAAACCATTAAATTCATTATACTTACTAATCAATTCTATTTTCCATATTTTTCGTTAAATAGCTGTTTTTTTTCTTAAAATCTATTCATAATCTATTTTCAAAATCAAAGCATATCTTTAATGAAAATATATATTATTTTTTAATAAATAATTTAAATTAAATAATATATTTTTCTAAATATTTTTAGATAATATTATTTTAAATACCATAAAATTTAATTATTATATATTACTAAATTTATTATAATTATGGCTTAGGTAAATTTATATTTTTCAAGCTTTCCGTTATAGTCTTATTAACATTAGTACTATAAAAATAAATCTATTCGTATATTTAATTCATTGCATAAAAAAACTTATAATATAATAATCTTCAGATTCTAAACAAAAAGCATTTTCTTAAATTTGAGAAAATGCTTTTTGTAATTATATTTTGTAAATTTATTTTCGTTATTTAAATTACTATAATTATTAATTTAATCAAACATCTTTATTATTAGCGACGTTAATTTTTCTATTAACCCTTTTTGCTCTTTTACCATTTTCTCAAGAGCTATAATCCTCTTTTCCAACTCCGCGTATCTATCATCATTCATATATATTCGCACCTCCCATACTTGACATACTTAATATAATTCTCCACAATTATAAAATAAAAAATCTCATAATTTTACCCTAATAGTTCTCTGAATAATTTCTTTAAGATACTATTTATATATATTTAATATTAGCTTAATTTCTCTAAAAAATCAAAAAACTAATTCCATAAAATATTATTTATATCACACTTTTCAGGCAATAAAAAAATTCAATTTTTCTCCTATAAACTATTAAGATAATATACCAAAGGATTTTTTTGTAAATTTAAAACAAAAAAGATGATTCCTAAACAATATAGAAATCATCTTCTAAGTTAACTTACTTCTAATAATCTATAACATATAGCTTTATGCTTACTAATTTATGTATTTTTATTATCTTTAATATTTTCAACAAATCAACATATTATTTCGAACTGAATCTAACCTACTTATACTTATAGGAATAACTGTATTATCCTCTAAAACCAAACTACTTTTCTTTACTATTTTTACATAGTCCATATTTACTATATAAGATCTATGGCATCTAACAAATCTTTTATCTTTTAACTCTTCTTCAAGTTCACTAATCTTTTTTTTCCACTTTATTGTTTGATTTAGAGTTACCACATCTATATAATGTGAAAACATTATAAAATATTTTATTTCATTTATGTTTATTTTTAATTTTTTCTTTTTGGAGTCCATAACTAAATACTCCTCTTCTTTTAAGTCCTTATATTTATTATATGATTTATCCATAATATTTTCTAACCTTTTATAATTAAGAGGTTTTAATAGATAATCCATAGCTTTCACTTCATATCCTTCAAATACAAAGCTACTATCCGCTGTACAAAAAACTATATCTATTACTTTATCCCTACTTCTTATTCTCTTAGCTAGCTCAATCCCTGACATTTGTCTCATTTTTATATCTATAAGAACAATATTTAATTCTATGCCTTCTTCCCAGTAAAATAAAAATTCCTCTGCTGACTGATAATATACTATTTCAATATTCTCATCTTTCTTAGCTCTCCATATGTTAAGAAGGTTACTTATTAATTCATGATGTAATATTTCATCGTCGCAAACTGCAATTTTATACATATAATCACCTATCAGTACTATCAAAATTATCTTTCTAAATTTTTAAACTATATCAAAACAGAAATTTCATTTATATCTTTATCTATATCTATTTTATCTAACATTGAAAGAATTTTTCCTGTTCCTTCACATACAGATTCTAATGAGTTATCGGGAATATAAATTTTAATTCCAATTTCTTCTTGAATGAAATCACCTATTCCAGCTATAAGTGCTCCTCCACCAGTTATAGTTATTCCATTTTCTAAAATGTCTCTTCTAAGTTCTGGTGTAATATTAGATACTATATTTCTAATTTCATCTATGATACTAAATATATTCTTTTCTATTATTTCCCTAATATCACTAGATTTTATTTCTATCTTAATTGGTAATAGCTTTTTTAAACACATTACCGTTATAGTTTCCTTCATCTCTTTACTTTCTTTTCCAACACTTCCTATCTTTCTTTTTAACTCATCAGCTTGTGCTAAACTTATTATAACTTCATATTTATCTTTTATGTATTTAATTATTTCTCTATCTATAATTTCTCCAGAATATTTTATATTAGTTTTAATAACACTACCACCTAAAGAAATAATAGCTATTTCCGTCATTCCTGCACCAATATCTATTATCATACTTCCCTTACATTCTGAAATATTAATTCCACATCCTATTGCTGCTGCTAATGTTTTTTCAACTAATAATATGTTTTTAGCTCCCGAAACTTTTGCTACCTCGATCATAGCCATCTTTTCTAATTCTGTTGCATTGGACGGTATAGACATTACTACATTTTTTATTACTAGTTTTCTACCTAATATAATTCCTTTTAGTAACTCATTCAATAACTTTTCTGCACAGTCATAATCTGAAATTACCCCATTGGTTATTGGCTTTATAATTTTTATATATTTAGACGTTTTTCCCAACATCTTTTTAGCCTCTTCTCCAAATGCTAATACTTTATTTGTGAGTACATTTATAGCTATTACGGAAGACTCTTTCAGAATTATCCCTTTACCTTTTTCATATATTAATATAGTGTCTGTTCCCATATCTATTCCTAATTCAATTTTTCTTTTGATGAACTTCATACTTTCACCTCATAATTTCATAGTACACTTATTTTTACTTATAAATATAATTATCTATTTTGATAATAGCTAAAATGTACCTATCAACTTAATGAAGCATATTTAACCATTCTTATATTATAATCTCTCTATAAAGGTCTATTTATTCAATACTTCCTTGTACCAATTAATTGTAAGTTTTATTCCTTCTTCAAAATCATACTTAGGAGTATACCCTAACATTATTTTAGCTTTTTCGATATTAGCATTTGAATTTTTTATATCTCCAGCTCTCGTTTCAAAAAACTCTGGTTCCCTGTCTATCCCTAAGCATTTTTTTATTTTTTCATAAACATCAATAATTTGTTCTCTTCCACCTCCTGATATGTTATAAACTTTTCCTACTGCATATTTTGAAGCAAAACATGCTTTAATATTAGCTTCAACTACATCATCAATATAAGTAAAATCTCTAGACTGAAGCCCATCACCATTAATTCTTGCTTTTTCTCCTGTTAAAAGTGCAACTATAAATTTCGGTATTACTGCTGCATACTCCCCATCTGGACTTTGTTTTTTCCCATAAACATTAAAGTATCTAAGCCCTATTGTCTCTAATCCATAAATTCTATTATATAAGTCTCCATATTCTTCCGTAACTTTTTTTGTAAGTGCATATGGAGATATAACTTGTCCCTCTTCACCTTCTTTTTGTGGTAACTTTTTTACATCTCCATATACTGATGATGATGAAGCAAAAATAACTCTTTTAACATTATTTTTCCTTGCAGCTTCAAATATGTTTAATGTACCTCTTATATTTACTTCTTCATATATGCAAGGTTCTTTAATGCTTCTTGGAACTGATCCCATAGCCGCTTGGTGCAGTATATAATCAACATTATTAGAAGTCTTATCGCATATATTAAAATCTCTAATATCACCTATAAAAAGTTCAAAGTTAGGATTCTCCATTAGCTCAACTATATTTTCCTTTTTTCCAGTAGAAAAATTGTCTAAACACTTTACTTTATAACCTCTTGATAATAACTCTTTACATAAATTTGACCCTATAAATCCAGCTCCTCCAGTAACTAAAAATACTATATCTTTTTCACTCTTCACTTCATTCTCCTCCTAGGTTATTAATTTTATAATCAAATAATGCTTCTTAATACTCTTAGTTATATAATATTAATAAGTTCAGCTTGTTTTTCTACTAATTCATTATGTTGAAGTTCAATAAGTTCTAATGGCTCTTTCACTATTTCCTCTATGGAATCATCTACTTTATCTGTTTTAAATTCTATAATCTCATCAATTGCTTTTAATCCATTTTCAAATACAGATTTAAAATATAGATTCATTCTGTCATATTCATCTTTTATCTCATCAGCCAATAATCGTATTGTAGACAAGTTTTCATTTATATTAAATTTTATTTCCTCTGCTTTTTCCTCTTCATTTTCAATCATATCATTAGCTTCTATCATTGCATTTTGGAGCATGCTTTGTGTTTTTAAATCACATTCTTCATTCATCTTGTCTGCAATAACATTAGCCTCTATTATTATTTTCCCTACATCTTCACTTGTAGAATAAATCATATCATTATGATTATTATTACTAGTAGATACTTTTGCTTCTAATAAGCTTATCTCTTCAAGTATTTCTTCCTCTTCTTTCATAAATAAACTTACTTTTTTTTGAAGTTCTTGTAATTCTATTTCATTTTTATTGATTTCTTCTTCTACTTCTGAAGATTTGTTTACAACCTCATTTATGTCATCTAAAAGTTTTTTATTATTTTCTTTCTCTTCATATAACTTCTTTATTACTGATTCTTTTTCTGAATTTGCTACTTCAATATATTTTATAACTTCTAATTTATTAAATCCCCCAACAACAACTGTTTCAAACATATCTTTACTTATCATTTTCTCTACTCCTTAAAACCCCTCTATTTTATCTCTCTATCGCCACTAATATTACTTATAGAATTTTCTATCGATTCCAAACATTTTATTAATTCACTATTACATACGTTGTATTTACTTTTTATACTTGTTGCTTTATATTTTTTCTCTTCAATAAACTTCTGTAAATCCTGATTAATTTTATCAACTTTTTTATGTGCTTCTTTTTTAATCTTTTCGCATTCAAAGCTTACCTTTTGTATTCTCATTTCAGATTTTTTCTTTGCTTCATCAATTATAAAAGTTGCCATTTTTTTTGTTTCTGATAACAAACGCTCTGCATCCTCACTATTTTTATGATTACTATCTAGATCGTTTCTCTCTTTAACTTTATTCTTCAAATTATCTCTTTTTTCTCTTATTCTCTTTATTTTATTTTGCAACTCATCTACATTTAATCTCTCGATAGTTATATCCTTTTGCTTGTTTTTCAATAAATTTTGCTTTGTCACATACTTAGCTTTTTCTTCTGTTTTTTCATTTAATAAAAATTTTCCTGTTTCTTTTTCCTTGTATAGCTCCTTTAATAAGTCTTCCTTTTCCTTATGTATTTCATCCATATATTTTATTACCTCTACTTTATTGAAGCCACCTATCATAGATACATCAAATATATCCTTTTTTTTCAAAAAGATCCCTCCTTAAAATATTATAAAACTTTATATCCCTTATGTCTTTTGAATAATTTTAATAATCATTTTTCAATTACAATTAAAATTATACTTATTAAAACTTATTACTATTAATAAATACGTAAAAAATATTGTATTATACGTAAAACCCATATTTCTAATATTTATTTATATTATTTTATTTATGTAAATCAATTTATATGAAAGGCTTGAGTTATATATGATAAAAAAAATATTTAAATCTTATAATGATAGAGAATTAAAACAAATTTCTTATCTTATTCCTAAAATATATTACTATCAAAAACAATATAAAAATTTTGTCGATGATGACTTCAAAAATAAAACCTCTGAGTTTAAAGATAAATTAAAATCTGGTGAATCTCTAGACTCAATACTCCCTGAAGCTTTTGCTTTAGTTAAGGAAGCTTCAGAAAGAACTCTGGGAATGTCTCATTTTGTTGAACAACTATTAGGTGGTATTCTTCTTCATCAGGGAAGAGTTGCAGAAATAAAAACAGGCGAAGGTAAAACTTTAACTGCTACTTTACCTTTATATTTAAATTCATTAACAGGAAACGGAGTTCATATTATAACCAGTAATGAATATCTTGCACAAAGAGATTGTGAGTTTGCTAGACCTTTATTTGAATATTTAGGTGTATCTGTTTCTTATCTGTTATCTGGACACTCAGCAACTAAAGATGAAAAACTTCATGCATATAATTCTGATATTACATATGGTACTCACAGTGAGTTTGCTTTTGATTATTTAAGAGATAATTTAGTTAAAAACATAAATGATAAAGTTCAACGTGGACATTCTTTTGCCCTTGTTGACGAAATCGATTCTATATTAATTGATGATGCTAAAACTCCTCTTATTATCTCAAAACTAAATGAAAACCCTGATAACATTTCAGAATATATAAAAGCAAATGAATTTGTAAAATCATTAATTGTGGATGATGATATATCAATAGATTATTCTCAGAAATCAATAACACTCACAAATGCTGGAATTAATAAAGCTGAGATTTTTTATGATTTGAATGATTATTCTGAGTTAGATAATCATAATATTCATCATCTCATCAATCAAAGTCTAAGAGCAAATTTTTTATTAGAAAAAGATATAGATTATATTGTGTCTGACAATAAAATTTTAATTATTGATTCTTCTACTGGTAGAATTTTAGATGGTAGAGAATTTTCTGATGGGCTTCATCAAGCACTAGAAGCGAAAGAAAACGTAAATATATCTAGTATATCTGATATACTTGCTACAATTACGTACCAAAGTTTCTTTAATATGTATAAAAAACTTTCTGGAATGAGCGGAACTGCATTTACATCTCAAAAGGAATTTAAAGATATTTATAGTCTTGATGTTATTGTTGTTCCAACACATAATCCAATTAAAAGGTTAGATCGAAAGGATATTATATATAGCACTCATAAAAATAAACTCTATGGAATATTAAAAGAAATAGATTTATCTCATAAAAAAAAGCAACCTGTTTTAATTGGTACTCATTCAATTAAAGATACTTTAGAATTATCTAATTTATTATCTAACCTCGGCATTTCTCATAATGTTTTAAATGCTAAGAATGATAAAAAAGAAGCTGAAATAATTTCTAAAGCTGGTGAGTTAGGTAGCATTACTATATCCACTAATATGGCTGGAAGGGGTACTGATATAAAGCTTTCAAAAGATTCCATACGAGCTGGTGGACTTAAAGTAATTGGTACTACACGTCATGAATCTAAAAGAATAGATGACCAGCTTAGGGGAAGAGCTGGCAGACAAGGTGATGTGGGTGAATCTGTATTTATTATTTCTTTAGATGATGATATTATAAAACTATCTGATAATCCTAAGCTTGATATAATAAAAACAAGAAGTCATCTATTTTCTGAATTACCTATTAATGACTATGATAATAAATTATATGGATTAGTAAATCAAATTCAAACTAAACTAGAAAGTGATAATTATGACATTCGAAAAAATCTTAATTTATTTGAGCAAGTAACTAATTATCAAAGAGAATTTATTTATAAACAAAGAGACATTATTTTATCTTATACTAACAGTGAGCTTGAAAGTTCGTTATTGGATATAATTGAAAATATTATTTCAACGAAATTTATAGATTATTTTCAATCTACAAGTGATATTTCCAAAACCTATGAACTTATAAAAGAATATTTATCATCTATAAATATTTTTATAAATGATGATTCTTTTCCAAATTTAAATACTCTAGAAAATAAAGAATTATTGAATATAATTATGGATTTAGTTAATAATTCTTATTCTAATTTAAAATCAAATTTTGAAATAGACAGATTTTATGAAGTTCAAAAAAATATTTTCTTAAATTCATTAGATAAAAATTGGATAGAACATTTAAATAACATGCAATTATTAAAACAAAACGCTGCATTATCTTATTTAAAACAAGAAGACCCTCTATGTTCATATAAACTTAAAGGTTCAACTTTATTTATTGATATGCTTAATTTCGCTAAAGAGGATATAATAAAAAATATTTTTTCTTTAACCTATTAATCTTATATTCAAACTATCTAAAAATTATACTAAAATTAAATATATCATATTCTAAAATTTTACCTATAAACAGGACACTAAAAAAGTATTTTGTTTGTAGGTATTTTTATAATATTTACTATCTTAGATAAATAGTGCAATAGTAAAATAAAATTTATCAAATAAACTACTTAAAGACCCCATCTTCTAATTAAAGTAAAAAACCAAAAAAGATGACCTCTAACAATATAGAAATCATCTTTTTTAGTTTAATAACTTTTTTTGTTGTATCCTTTATAAAAATACAACTTTATTCTAAAATTATTTACTATTTTAGAATTCTAATAAAGCTTTTTTTACCTCTTTCATTCTACTAATACTTATTGGTATTGATATATTCTCAAATAAAATAATAGAATCTTTATTGACTTTTGTTATGTATCTTTTATTTACTATGTACGATCTATGACACCTTATAAAATCTTTATCTTTAAATTCTTTTTCTAAGTCGCTTATCTTTTTTTTCCATTTGAATGTTCCATTTATAGTTACTACATCTAAATAGTGAGAAAACATTATAAAATATTTTATATCATTCAATTTTATCTTAAGCAAATCTTTTCCTGACTTAAATACTATCACCTCATCTGAAGACCTACTTGCTTTTCGAAATTCATTTGCAATATTTAATGATTTAATTAACTTTTCTTCATTTATAGGTTTTAAAAGGTAATTAATTGCATTTACATCATACCCTTCAAAAACAAACTCACTATATCCTGTAAAAAATATAATATTTATATCTTTATCTATTTTTCTTATATGAAATGCTAAATCTAATCCAGACATTCCTTTCAATTCTATATCTAAAATTACTAAATCATATTCTACTTCCTCTTTCCAATAAAATATAAACTCTTCAGCAGAATAGAAGTTAGTTATTTCTACCTTATCTTCTATTTCTTTAGCCCATTTTAATATATATTGGTTAATTAATGAATGATAAATCTTTTGATCATCACAAACTGCAATTTTAAACATAATTCTCACTCCTTATACATTATTCACTAATACAATATCAGTTGTAAATTTATTATTTTCAACCCCTATAAAAATGTTTCCAGAATACTTATTTACAACATGTTCAATTTGCGAAATACCAATACCATGCCCCTTTTCTTTTTTTATAGAAATAAACCTCCCATTTTTAACTTTATAATTATTTGTGGTATTATTACTTACCCTTATACACAAGCATCCTTTTACATTAGATATTATTACATTAATTTGCCTATTTTTCTCTTCTAAATACATACTAGCCTCAATTGCATTATCTAATAAGTTTCCTAATAATGTACAAATATCATAATCTTCTATCGCTATTTCTTTTATTCTACATGATTCTATATCTATATTTATTTTTTTCTGATTACATATATATTCCTTATTAAAAATAATTGCATCAATTACTTCATTATCAGTATATGAAGTTTTTGGAATTATATCAAATTTATCACTTATATACTCAATGTACTCATTAGCTTTATTTAGTTGATTCATTTTAAAAAGAGTATAAATTACTTGTATATGATTTCTATAATCATGCTTAATTTTTCTCATTTCACTATTAACTTTATCAACTTCAACTCTATAATTATATAAATTACTATTTATATTTAGCTTATTTTCTATATTTAGCTTTTCACCATATTCATCTAAGCTAATAAAATAAAGTTTTATTATTATTAAACTTATTGTAATACTAATAACTGAATATACTAATATATTAAATAAATCTTCCTCAATAAATTCGATATTAACGAAACCTAAATTAATTATTAAACATGTTGAAATACACAGTATAATAAGATTTTTTAATATCTTATTTGGAATATAATTCATTTTTCTATTCCTAGATATTATAAAAAATAAACTCATTTTAATGGTATTAGATATAATCAATACCAGTATTCTAAAGTCATCAGTTATAGCAAACGTTTTAACCATATAAGTATTTTTAATCAAAGCTACCAATAATTCTGTAGAAAAATATATAGATGTCAGCATTGTATTAATAAATACTCCACAAAATATTTTAAATAATAATTGACCTTTTCTAAAAAGAATTAAATAAATTATTACTTCTACTAAAACAAAAATCATTTGATAAAATATAGGTATCTTAACAAAGGTTATATAGGCTAGAAGTAAATATATGAATATAAAATATAATATAACATAAATCGTATTTCTTTCTTTTTTTAAAGTAAGTCTATTAAGAAAGAAAAAAATGCTTGCCATCTCAAAAACATTATATAGTAGCTCCATAATTATAAACCTTATATTCATTATTTTTCTCACTCCTAACTTTAAAATATTTATTTTTTATAATCTGCATTAATAACTTCTTTCCATTTAACTACTATATTTCTCACATCATAATCTTCTTCAATTCTCTTCCTTGATTTTAAACCAAACTCTTCTCCGCCTAAAACTTCCCATTCTTTTTTTGCCTCTATCATTCCTTTAACTACACTATCTACATTCTCACTTTCAACTAAAAAGTTTTCATTTTTAATAACTTCAGATACTCCTCCTACATTAGTTGCAACAACTATTCTATTTAAAGCAATTGCTTCTATTATAATATTTGGAATACCTTCCCATCTTGATGTTAATACTACTCCATCACATGCACACAATAATTTATTTATTTCTTCACTTTTATTATTTATTATTATATTATTACTTAACCCATATTTAGCTATTAAGTCATTTATTTCATTCTTCATATAACCATCACCTACAATATAAAGAATAACATTCTCATCTTGCTCCAAAACTTTTTTAAACGCTTTAATCATAGTAATATAGTCTTTTTCATATACTAATCTTCCCACAGCCATCCAAACAAATGTATTATTATCCACATTAATTTTTTTTCTCCATGTATGTCTATACTCTTTGTTAAATTTAAAGTGCTCCGTATCTATCGCATTTCTAATGACCTTTAATTTTTCTTTTTTAACTATCCTCTTACTCAACACTTCATCATAAACTATATAACTATTTACTATAGTCGTATTTGACATATAATCTGTTATCTTTAATAAAGTTTCACGAAAAACCCCACCTGTATTAAAGCTCCTAATTGATGAGATAATATTAGGTACAGAGTTTAACCAACCAATCACTCTACTTATAATAATTGCATGAAATAAAAAACCTATAACTACATCTGGGTTCTCTTTTCTTACAAATCTAAATATATTTATTATTCCTTTAATTTTATTCTTTTTTATATTAAAACAAAATACTTCTATATTTTCTTGTTTAAGCATTTGCCCTATTTTACCATTATCAGTTAATGAAATAAGTTTTATATCTAAATCACTTTTATCAATATACTTACATATTCTATATACCTGTATTTCTGCTCCTCCTATGTCTAATCCTGTTATAAAAAAAATAACCTTTTTCATATCAACTCCCCCTTGTTCTACATTAGAGTCAAGATCTATAAATATCTATAATCTTTTGTACAATAACTTTTTCATCAAACATCTTTTTAGAATATTCTCTTGAATTATATGAAAATTTATTATATAATTCATCATCATTTATCAATTTATTTATTTTTAATGCTAACTCACAATGGTCATCTAAGGTTACTAGATACCCTGTTTCATCATCCAAAATAGTTTCACTTGTTCCAATAACTCTTGTTCCAATGCAAGGCACGCCTAAACTCATTGCTTCCATTATAGCTCGTGGCTTACCTTCTTTCTTAGATGTTAATATTAAAAGTTTCGATTTTTTTATTATTCTTAAAACTTCTTCTTTAGTCGAAACACCTGTAAATTTAATATATTTATCTAATTTATTCTCTTCTATATATTTAATCACTTCATCATCATGTCCTTCTCCTACACAAATAACTTCTAAATTCTTCACATTATATTTATTTATTAAAACATTTATAGCCTTTACTAACATTATATGATTTTTTACAGGCTCAATTCTAGCAACACAAACTAATTGACATTTATTACTCTCTTTATATGAAATATTCTCTATATTTTCTATTTCATCTAAATCAATGCCATTCCCAATATACTCTAATTTAGCTCTTTTATCCATTTTATATTTTTTCGCTAATTCGTATTCATATCTATTCTGGAACAATAGTAAATCTGTCCATTGTGATAGTACAAATTCAATTGATATATATATTATTCTTCGTATATCACTATATAAAGTAAAATGATAACCATGTACTTGATGAATACACTTTATTTTATTTTTACAATTTATATTAACTAATTTTACTGCAATTCTAGCGATAGCCCCACTCTTTGAATTATGAGAATGAACTATATCAGGTTTTTCTTTTTTCAATATATTCATTAGCAACTTTATTTCTTTTATTATATTTAATAAACTTATTCCTCTAGTAAATTTATACTCTACTGTTCTAATTCCCTCCTTTTCTATCATACTTCTCCATTTTCCGTCGGGACATAAAATTATATTATCAAATTCTTCTAATTGATTTACTAATTTCACTCTATTTTTTAATAATCTATATGCACCTATATCAGTAGATGCTATATCTAATATTTTCATTATTATCATCCCCATTTATAATGTTCTTCTTTATTCATTCCAAAAATAATTCTTTATCTTTTCTTTATCTTTTACATCAATATCTATAGTATTTAAGTTGCATTTCTCTATATATTCTTCCAAAGTACATATAAATTTAGCTGGATTGCCTGCATACACTGTATTAGGTGGAATAGATTTTGTAACAACTGATCCAGCTCCGACTATTGAATTAGGACCAATTTCTATATTAGGCAATAATATTGAATTTGCTCCAATAAAAGAATTATCCTTAATCTCTATTTTCCCTAGTTTATTTACATGCGAAAAATTTTTTTCCCCAGTAAAAACTCTAATACCTCCATCGTGAGTTAAAAATTTTATGCCATCTGTTAATATAACATCGTTACCAAGCTTTATTAGATAAGGTTCACTTCCCACATCTGGTATTCCTGTAAATCTACATCTTTCACCAATTTGAACACCCTTTACCCTACAAATTACTATAGCAAATTTCATCTTTTTTAAAGCACACCATCGCCTTATTTTAATTAAAATATTAACTATCTTTTTTATTTTCTCCAATTTCTGCATCTCCTCTAACCATATGTTCTTTTCTTTATCATCAATATATAATAATACTAAATATACTAATTACAACTGCTATAAAGTTAACTATATTTTACTCTACTTATAATAGTTAAGTTTATTAATAGTATTTTTTTCATCAAATATTAGTAAAGTAAACAGAGATATATATACAGTTGGAAAAAGATGTAAATTATGATTAAAAAAATTTGCTATTGCTAATATTATTATTAGTTTAGCAACACTATTATATTCTTTACTACTTGTCCTAAAAAATAATGCAATTAATGAAGTTAGTAGTATTGTTGCTGGTATTATACCAGTTTCTGCCAATATATATACCAATGTATTATGTGGCATTAAAGCCTTTTCTGAAGTACCATACATAACACCATACACCCCTGAATTTCCTAAACCAACTCCCCAAAGTGGATTTTCCATAAATGTTTTTATTCCATTTTTAACCAAATCAAGTCTACCATTTGAATAATCTTGATTTTCCCATCCTCCTATAGTCAATCTATCACTTCGCAACTCAAAATTTCCAATAAATTTACCTACAATAAAGCTCCCTAAAATAAACAGTATTAATATAATTATTAACTCTTTTTTATTTTTTTTAGCAATATCATTAAAGATAAATATTTGTATTATGCTATATATTAACATACTCCCTCTAGACATTGTAAATATAATACATACAGCTACCAAAACATCAATAATTATAAAATAAACTCTATATTTAGTATCATGTTTTATTAATGAAAAAATTGTAAACAATAATATATTCAATTTGAACCCTGTTAAGTTTGGATTGTCATCAAATCCTCTAATTCTTGGTAATCTACCAGCATTTTGGATAACTTCTGTAATTACTTCAATTATAACCATAGATATCAAAAAAAACATAACTACTAAAACAATCAATGTTATTTGTTTCTTTAAATTTTCATCATATAAACTATATAGTATAAATACAATTATATTTAAAATACTTATTACACCATATTTAAAATACTCCATCCTATCTATTAATATTATCAATTTATTGTTTTCATTTCCAATCAGAATATATGTTAACCAAAATAAAACAGCTACACAAATAAACGTTATTCCGGTTTTACTTATATAGCTTATTTTAACTTCTTTATACATGCTTATATTTATACTTATCATAAATATAGCGATAATTGCAATTATTAAATTTATCTCAAATATAAATTTCCCTAAAAAAGCCAATATCATTGTTATATAAAATGGTAACCTTATTATTTGTACTAAACTTTTCATAATTCTCCTCTAATAATAAGTATAATATCCTTTTTCCTCCACCTCTACTGAATTAAGTACAACACCAAGCAAATTATTACTTGTATTCTTTATTGTTTTAGCTGCTTTTAATAATTCTTTCTTCTTAGTTTTCCTATATTTAGCTACTAATATTACTCCATTGCTCAATGATAACAAAGGTAATGCATCTGATACTAGATTTATCGGTGGCGTATCTATAATTATGTAATCAAATTTTTGTTTTAATTCACCTATTATATTAGCAACTCTCTTTGACATTAATAATTCAGCTGGATTTGTTGTTGATTTCCCTGAAGTAATAGCATATAATTTCTTTTCTATATCTATCAGTGCATCTATTAATCTGTTCTCTCCTACTATAATATCAACTAACCCAATTCCATTTATAGTCCCTAATTTCCTATGTAATGATGGTCTACGTAAATCTGCATCTATTATAATAACATTCTTACCTGCTAACGCTAAAGATTTAGCCAAATTTGCCGATACTGTCGATTTACCATCTCCTTTTTCTGGACTAGTCACAACTATAATTTTAGCACTATCATAACTTACTAATGAATATTGAAGATTGTTTCTTAAGACTTTAAATGCTTCCTCTCCTATTTGCATATCAATCTTGTGCTCATCATTAATTTTATTTTTTTTGCTTTTTTTATTTTTTGCTTTTAACATTTATTACTCCCCTTTGTATACTATTGATGAAATATCATATACCTTTATATTAGGTATCTCCCCAATCACAGATTTATTAATTAATCTTTCAATTTCCTCAGCAGAATTTATAAAATTATTTTTTTTCTCTAATAATATTGATATTATAACTGCAATAAAAATCGAAAATATTAATGCTAATGGTAAAGGTATTCTATCCCTAGTATTTATAGGCTCATTTGGTACTACAGGTGTTTCTATCATATATACACTTGAATTTTTTATTATATTTGAAATTTCATCAGATAAAACTTCATACAAGCTATTTATATATTTTACAACTTCATATTTATCAGAACTAATATATGATACTTTGATAATTTGAGTATCATTTTGTGCTTTAACCGTAGTATTTTTTTTTGCATCCTCATTAGTTTTACTTATTTTTCCCTTTTCTATAGCTTTACTTACTATATCTCTACTTGTAAATAAATACACATATGTAGAAGTTAGTCGTTCATACATATTTATTTCACTATTTTGATATTCTGTACTCATATCCTTTCCAATAAATAAAGTTGCTTCTGCTTGATATAATGGAGTTTTTTTTGCAATAATGTTTATTCCAAGTGCAATAATATTTATAAGTATTATTATAAATATTATCACTTGTTTTCTTTTTTTTATATAATATAGTAATTCCTGAAAATCTATGAATCTATCACTTCCTGTATTTCTATCCATACTTGACCTCCTTTAATACTTTAACAATTAATGGTATAAATCCACTTTTTTTCAAACCATAAATATACATATTTTATTCTCAAACACTCTTTTTCTACTATTTTTATTTTTCCTAATTTATACCTATTTCATTTTTTTGACATGTGTTATTTTAATTTACATTAAATATATCTCTTGTATATACTTTACCTTTGACATCTTCTAATTCAAAGTATAATCTATTTGTTATTATAATATCACTTTCCATCTTAAACCTATCTAAATCCTTTATCACACTACATCCATAAATATTATCATTAACTGCTAATGGCTCATATATAATTACATCTACCCCTCTTTCCTTTAATCTCTTTATAATTCCATTTACTGCCGAGTATCTAAAGTTATCTGAGGATAATTTCATTTCAAGTCTATATATGCCAACTCTCCTCGGATTCATCTTAAATATTTTTTCTGCAATATAGTCTTTACGAACTTTATTAGAGGTAACAATTGAAGTAATTATACTATTAGGTATATCTTCAAAATTAGATATCAATTGCCTGCTATCTTTCGGTAAACAATACCCTCCATATCCAAAAGAAGGATTATTATAATAATTACCTATCCTAGGATCTAATCCAATTCCTTCAATTATACTTCTTGCATCTAATCCTTTTTCCTCTGCAAAAGTATCTAATTCATTAAAATATGCTACTCTCATTGCTAAATATGCATTAGAAAATAACTTAATTGATTCAGCTTCCTTTGAGTTTGTAAATATTATAGGCACATCTTTTTTAATAGCTCCTTTTTGCATTAACTCTGAAAATTCTTTTGCTTTATCTGACTTATCACCTACCACTATTCTTGAAGGATATAAATTATCATATAATGCTTTTCCTTCTCTTAAAAATTCTGGTGAAAAAATAATATTTCTCGAATTAAATTTTTCTTTTACTCTCTCTGTATATCCTACTGGAACTGTTGATTTTATAACTATTAATGCTTTTTTATTAACCTGCAATATTTTCTCAATTACATTATCTATTTCATTTGTATTAAAACTATTTAACTTAGAATCAAAATTACTTGGTATAGCTATAATTATAAAATCTGCATTTTTATAAGCCTCATATGAATTAGTTGTAGCATATAAATTTAATTCTTTATTAGATAAATAGTTCTTAATTTCTATGTCTTCTATAGGTGATATTTTATCATTTATCATATCTACTCTTTTATCTTCAATATCTACCGCTACTACTTCATTATCTTGAGCTAACAAAATTGCATTAGCTAATCCAACATATCCAACTCCAACTACCACTATCTTCATTAAAATCGCCCTCCAAAATAACTATCTATTATTTATAAAATAATTTATACCAATCAATAAATTTACTTAATCCATCTTCTATACTTGTACTTGATTTATAATTAATAGCCCTATCCAATGCTTCAGTATTTGCATAAGTGTTTTTCACATCTCCGTCTTGCATTTCTATATAATTTTTTTTTGCCTTTAACTCCAATTTCTTTTCTAAAATAGATATAAATTTTTCTAATTTAACAGGACTACTATTACCAATATTATATATTTTATATGGAGCAAAACTCGAACTTATTTCTCCATTTCCCTCTTGCTCTCCATCCATTTTCTTAGGTATTACTGGTAATAATCTATAAATACTTTCTACTATATCATCTATGTATGTAAAATCCCTTTCCATTTTCCCATGATTAAAAACTTTTATTGCATTTCCTTCAATAATATCTTTTGTAAAAGAGAAATATGCCATATCTGGTCTTCCCCATGGCCCATAAACAGTAAAAAATCTTAATCCAGTAGTAGGAATATCGTATAAATTGCTGTATGAATGTGCCATTAATTCATTTGATTTTTTAGTTGCTGCATATAAGCTTACTGGATGATCTACATTGTGATTTTCAGAAAATGGAACAACTTTATTTCCTCCATAAACAGAACTTGATGATGCATAAAGTAAATGCTTTACTTCATTATATCTACATGCTTCTAATATATTAATAAATCCAACTATATTAGAGTCTATATATGAATAAGGATCAATTATAGAATGCCTCACTCCTGCTTGTCCCGCCAAATTAATTACATAATCAAATTTATATTTATTAAAAATATCATCTACATCTTTTTTATGTTTTATATCTATCTTATAAAAAGTAAAGTTTTCATACTGTTTTAGTATATCTAACCTAGCTTCCTTAAGTGTAACATCATAATAATCATTCAAATTATCTATCCCAACAACTTTATAATCTTTTCCTATTAAAAATTTTGATAAATGAAATCCAATAAATCCGCATGCCCCAGTTATTAATACTATTTTTTTCATAAATTATCTCCTTCTATAATTATTTTTATAACTAATCTTAATTGAATCTCCACTGCATAAGTTTACTTCTGTAAAGAAAAGTAATTTATAATCTATCTAAATATCAAGTATATATTTTTCCTATACTCAATTAATTATAAATATTATTATATTTCCTCTTTACTTTAATTTTACTATCTTGCTCCTTCCCCACTTAATACAACTTTAATTGTTTTTATAATTATTTTAATATCCAATAAAAAACATCTATTCCTTATATATTCTAAATCTATTTCCAGCTTTTCTTTTGGTGATAAATCATACCCTCCTGATACTTGAGCTAAACCTGTTAATCCTGGTTTAACAATCAATCTATCTCTAAAATTAACTATATCTGCTTCAAATTTTTTTATAAATATCTCTCGCTCTGGTCTAGGTCCTATAAACGCCATATCTCCCCAAAAAATATTTATCAACTGTGGTAACTCATCTATTCTTGTTACTCTAATTATTCTACCTACTCTTGTAATTCTATCATCATTTTTATTTGCCCACCTCGCCCCATCTTTCTCTGCATCTATTTTCATCGATCTTATTTTATATATAGTAAATTCTCGTCCATTCTTCCCAAGTCTTTTCTGAGTATATATTGGATTACATCTAGATTCTATCATCACAGCCAAACAAGCTAGTAATATCACTGGAAAAGTAACTACTAATAATGTAATAGAAAAAACCACATCCAGTATTCTATTTGTAAACTCATAATATACTTTTTTTCTCATAAAATACTTCTTTACCAAATAATGTTCCAAAAATACCATCTCCTTTATTTACCTACTCATAGTTACTAAGCTTTTCTAAATATATATTACTTTAAATATACAAAAAAAAAGAAAATATGCGTAAATCTCCTTATATTTTTCTTAAATTTTCTAACATAATGTCAAAATATCTTTATCTATAGCTTTTATTGCTAAATTCACTATCTAAATTATAGTATTAGTAAATATAATTTCATGATCAAATTATTATATTTAATAAATGTCATAGATAATAAAAATTAATAAATAATAGAAAGTTAAAATCTATGGATACTATGTCTTATTATTTATTAAAGTGTATTAGATACTATATAAATGTAATAATCTAATTATGAATATATATTGTAATTCATATTAGACCTTTTAAAAGTTTTCTATGAGACTTTCCAAACTCCAAAAATATTATTCAGAAAATTCTAAGTACTCACTTTAAATTTTTATTGTATATATTTTAAGTTCACTACCTTATTATAGATAATACACTTTTATTTATTTTCTAAAATATTCTATATTTTTCCTCCAATTACCTATTGTTTTTGTCTATTTTGCACTTTTATAATTTTTTATAAGGAGGTATTTATGGATAAAATTGAACAACTAAAAAAAGAACTTGAGAAACTATTTATAGAAGAAGGGCTCACGGACAAAGTTTTGGAATTAAGCAGAAAACTAGATTTAGAAATTGTAAAACTGCAAAAGAAACTAAACGACCTACACGACCTAAAAGAAAATAAAAATTAATATTATATGAAATAGCTCTAGTTAGCCATGTACTACTTGATAAAAAGATAAAATTTTCCAAATTATTAAACAACAAAATTACAAAATACTTTGTATAAACTCTACATTGAAAACAAATCAATTCATTAATAGGTATTATTTAATTTAATAATAACGTACTTCTTATTTTATAATCTGTAAAATAAAAATAGCACTCAGTTAAACTGAATGCTACTTCCAATATTATGACTCAATGAATATACTTAATTTAATGATTTACACTTAAATTACACCTAATTCTGTTCAAAAAATATATTTAACATATTTTTACTATACTATCACAAATAAAACAATATCCTTTCATATATTAAATTCCTTATAATAATTTCTATATATAATCTTCTCTTTTAGTTAATACTATCAAATAAAGTATTAAAAACTATTTATCTACCATTATGTTTTCATTTTTCATTATGTTTTCATTTTTATCCGTAACATACTGATATTTTTATATTAGCGATTTTCATTTTTACCATTATAAAAAATAGAAAATAGCACCTATATCAATCTAAGTGCTACTTTCTATTTTACAATCATTTTAGAATTATTTAAGGATATAGTATATACCCTTCTCTTGATTTAGAATCCTTTGAAGATATAGTATATAACCTTACTTTGACATGGTATTTTAAAGAGCATACTTAAATTATAAATTCTAAATAATTTATAATCAATTCATTCCACGTAACATTTTAATACTTTCTTCATTTTCAAGCATTTTTTTAACAATAACATCTTATAATATCACATAATAAATGTTATTAATTTGTCATTTCTGATTTATTTTAAATCATCATTAAATTGTATATCTTATACAACTTAATTTTAGTATTAATTTTTTAATCAATCCATCCAATATACTTATATACTAGATGTTTTTAACAAAATGTATTTTATAAATGCTCCCCCCTTTCACAATATTAAATATAATATCTATTCCTTTTTCCCCCAATACTATTTGTATATATTTAATTTTTTTATATTTATAGGTATTTACTATTATATTTAAGTTTTTAATTTACTTAAGCGTATATCACTCCATTTATTTTATAAGTTCTATTAGAATAACAAAGATACACCCTATTAAAATTTATCTCCTTTAACTTTAATACTATTCTTTTTTATGGAATTAATAAGATTTATTTATATCATAGTTGTCTTATACCGACTTTTTATTTTGAAATAAATTATATACATATCAATCTTATTTTTAATTAATACTATTTAAAGTACATTAGTACCATTTATTTCTTTAAATCCTGTCATTAGCAACATTCTTAATTGTATGTTGCTTTTTATTTTATTTAAATCTGAAAAAAATAGCCCCCAATTAAATTGAATACTTTTCCCTAATAAATAACTTTGATTTAATGAATACTTTATCATTCTATCTAATATCTCTACTTTTATTCATTTTTTTAATACTATTAACGCATATTTTATACTATCATACAAAAGTAGCACCTAGTTTATACTAAGTGCTCTAAATAAATTTCATAATATTAAAGGGTTAATCGTAATACTTATTAACAATTAATGTCTATATGTCTAACTTATGGTCGAAGAATATGTATGAGTAATAAATTAAATCTATACAAATAATTATCACTTTTAATTAGTCAATAAGTATCACAATTTAATTATAACAAAAATTCTTACTTCTTGAAATAATCTTTAGCGTACTTATATTATTGTTCCACGAATTAAATACGCAAAAATAGCACCCAGTTAAACTGAGTGCCATTTTACAACAATAACTTTGCTTCAAACTAATGTATCAATAGTTCGTTTTTAATTATATCTACTTTTATTTAATTTTTAAATACTACTTACCGTATTTTTTCTATACTATCGCGAATAAAATAGCATATTTCACATTAATTAACTTTCTAAAGAAATTATACATATAATATACTCTCTTTAAGATAATACTACTAATGCTAAAATATGTAAATATATTTTTTATCATTTTGTTTTTTTATTTATCTGTAGCATACTAATATTTGTATGTTACCGATTTTTATTGCATTTAGAATACCACATACCCTACTTGTGCTTACAAAAATCTTCTAGCTATGAATGAATAAAAAATACCCCATTTATAAATAATAATATGAGTTTGCCAACCAAACTATAATACAAAAGGAGATATGTTCAAAATTAACAATAACAGTTTATCACATAGCAAATGGAATTGTAAATATCATATAGTATTTTCATACAAATATAGAATCTAAATAATTTATGGAAAAATAAAAGCAGCTATAGGGAAAATTTCAAGAAAGAATTCTATACTTATACTAATTAAAAAATAAAACGTCAAATTTAATGTACAATAACATTTTAACTCCCCAAAACAGATTTAATAATTGGAGTAGTATCTATTATTTATTAACGAATCACAAAAAATATTTAATTGCTAATATATCAACTCTGATTAATAATAATTTAGCAAATATAAATTTTAATAACGAAAATGAAAATAAAATCAAAACCATAGATAAGAATTTAATTAAAAGAAAATTATCTAAATTAAAAGAGTTATATTTAAATGTTTTAATCTCTTTAGATGAATATAAAGCTACTTATGAAAAATATAATAGTCAATTAAAGAAAAGTATAAAAAATAGACTCCTAAAAATAAAACTATTTCTTATACCTCAGATTTTTTCTTTTTATTGGATTAAACTTTATAATAATTTATCCAATGAAAAGAAAAGAATATTTTGGAGACAATTTATCTCTAAAATTTTTCCTTGTTGCATAATATAAAATTAATTTAAAGATCTATAACTCAGTTAAAGAAACAATGCTATTGATGATTATATTACAATTATTATAAATACAAATAAAAAATGATTCCTAAACAATATAGAAATCATATTTTTACTCTCAAAACTTTTTTATTGTATCATTCCCATCACTTTATCCCCACTTATTCATTCATATTCAATCTTATTATTCCAGACACTAATATCAACATTGATGCTATAGAAAATAATATAAAAATATTTCCGTCACTTATAATTATACGCGGTATATTTACTAATGCTCCTGCTAACATAAACACCCCTGTCAGATAATTCTTATTTTTTATACACGCTCCAATTAAAACTAATATATTTACCACTATCCCTATTCCATCTAATATCTCTAATACAACTTTATACTGATGTGTGGATTGTATAGATACTGAAAATAATAAAATAATACAACTTATACCCCCTAATATTCCACCTACAACTCCTAATATAAGACTAACTTTCCTCACCAACTCACCCTCACTTTATTTTATAATTTTATCTTACTTTTACTATTTTCGATTTCTGCTTTATTACAATTTATACAAAAATCAGCATTTTTATATACATCAATAATACACTTCTTCCAAATTTCTAGTTTTATTATCTCTATATTTATTTAATAACATTTATTATAATTAAAAATACAATAGTAATTTTTTCTCTAAAGTAAATCATTATTTCGATTTAAAATTTAAAATACATATACTAATTTATCAATTTCTCTATTAAATATCATTTTTATAATACAGCAATTATTTACAAAATATACAACTCTAATTGATAATTATACAATTTATATAAGACACCTTTCATTTCTACTTATAACTTTTTATCTTTATAACTTCTTCTATACTCATAGGCCTACTTATATGAAAACCTTGAAAGTAATTTATACCGTATTCTTTTAAAAAATTCATTTCATATTTATTTTCAATTCCTTCTGCTACTAACACTATTCCCATTTCATTCGCTAAATTACTTAACATTTTGATTACTATACCTGAATTGTTTTCATCACTAATTCGAGTTATTATTGATTTATCTAACTTTATACAATTAAATTTTGTATCAATAATTCTATGTATATCAGAGTTCATTTTACCAAAATCATCAATTGATATCTCTATTCCTAAATTCATTAATTTATTTATCGTTTCATTAAACTCATCTATATTTACTATCGGCATAAATTCTGTTACTTCTATTCCTATCATACTAGGATCTACTCCGAAACATTTTAAATATTTTTCAATTTCATAAACTATATTTTCTATTTTTAATGTAGAAGATGAAAAGTTTACATATATCCGTTCTAAATTTATATTATTATCTTTTAAGTATAATAATATCTCACATGCATTTTTTAAAGCCAACAAATCAATCTTATAAACAATATCAAATTTTTCAGCAATTTTTATAAAAATCTCGGGTTCTATTTCATATCCATCGTCATCTCTTAATCTTGTAAGCACTTCGAATTTAGTATATCTATTAGCTTTATTATTATATATTGGTTGATATAAATAATTAAATTTTTCTTTATCTATTAATTGTTTTATATACTTTTCATTTTTTTTCTTATTTTTCTCCATTAAAATGCTCCTTATTAATAATATTTAACATCATTTTATAAATTTATATTAACTTCATTATAATTTATTAAAATAATCAGCTATAATTAAAACTATTATATTAATTACTCTTTTTAACATACTTAGTTTACACTAAATTATATTAAATTATTATAAATAACCTTTGCTTATTCACAAAATATAATAAATTACGCATAAAATTTAAATAATATTTATTTTGTAATCCACTTTCCCAAATACTAATTTTCTATTATTGCATTATGAATAAAGCTTTATCTGAATAGCTATTTCATAATTTTGTTAATTTATTATAATAATTTTGTTCATTTCTTATATAAGTAAGATTAAATTTATAAAAAGTTTCTGAATTAATTTATCTTCTTAGATTCAACTTATTTTTCATCCTCTCTATTATTATTCAGCTTAATTAATCTTCATCATTCAAAATCATTTCTATATCTACTATAAGTAAATCTGAATTATATAATTTATCTAAATATATCAAGGATACCTTTTCTATCTTTTATTAAATTTCCTATAAATTTTATTCCATTATTATTTAAAACATTTTCTCCCCCATCAATTAAATAATTAAAGTAATTTCTATCTATACTTTTTATTAATTCCCCCCCCTTACTCATATCTGTATTTCGGACTGTATCCCTATGGGCATCTGAACCAACAAAACTATATATATTATTTTTCAAATATATTTTAGCTGTTTTCCTCACCGCTTTCCCAAAATCACCTGTAATACTTCCTATATTTAATTGAAAAAGAAACCCCTCTTTTATAAACTCATTTATTAATGAAGGTTTTTTTACAAACTTTTGATATCTCTCTGGATGAGCTATAATTGGTACTATTCCTATAAGTTGTAACTCATAAATACTTTCAATTACTTCTTGAATTGAAAAATCCTTCATATTAAATTCAATTAACATATACCTTGAATTATTTATTGTTCCTATATAATTATTTATATAATTTTCAAATATATTTCTTGTATAATAAACCTCCTGCCCATGATACACCTCAATATTTAAATTTTCTTCTTTTACTAAACTATTCACTTCTTCTACTTTTTTCTTCACTTCATCTATAGGCATATTAAAATATCCTGGCATATAATGAGGCGTAATTACTAGCTTAGTAGTTCCGCCTTTAACAGCTTGTCTTAACATATTTAAAGACATATCCCTAGATTTAGATCCATCATCAATCCCCCAAATCAAATGAGAATGTAAGTCTACCATAAAATCCCTCCATATCTAACATATACTCATAATTAATAACTATTTATAAAAACTTAATTGAGGTTAAAGTCCTCTAAAATTTTTTTGATTTTTTCTAATATTTTATATAACATTCTAACTTTTATTAAAATAAAGCTGAAAAAAATTTCCTTAATAAATTCAAATTATTCGTAAATACCCAAATTGAAATAATTAGATATTTTATTGATTAATATCTATCCTTAATAAATGCCCTTACATTATTCAAAAATTTTATTTACATATAATAAAATTCATTTTATCCAAATAAATCGATAAGTCATTTGCTATTTTTTGACTATATTTTTTCTTTAATTCTCTTTTTCTATGATATTTAATTAATGAGCTAAATTTTAAAAATACAGGAAAAGTTTTATGAACTATTTATTAAGTAAAACTAAAAATAATACTGTTATTTCTAAGAAAGAATTTATTGATATGTATTATTCATTAATTATTAAGAAGCTTAATCAATTTATCTTAATAGTACATCCTTTGATACCCTTATTCAAATAGTCCCTATAAACCTACTTCATGCAATAGATATTTTTAATTTATCTAAGAAATCCAGTAAATTTCACCCCTATAATATTTTATCAATTAAAATGGATATACACATCTCTTCAGAAGTTAAATTAGAGATAATTATGAGTCTTGCCTAAATAAAATCATTGAGCAGGAGTATGTCTTTGGTGATAGTATCCATAGACTATACTATAATGAATATAATTCTATTAAAGTAGCATAAATAAAAATCTTTATTTAGCTTTAAAAAAGCTTGATTATTAAAAAAAGCTTATAGATCTTTTTTTCATATATCCAATGATAAACCTAATCTTACTAGATATTCTGACGTAAAAGAAGATGATTATTAATATTGTTGTTTGAAAAAAAATTTAACAATTATTAAATATAATGTGAATGACTATTATTAATTTTTTATTAAATATCTCCACTATTATCGAATTAAATATATACATTATACTTTGTTAAATTATATATAATTTCATTCTCCTTTACTTTCCTCAAACGTAACTATGTTAATTTACTCGTAAGCTCTAAAATATATATAAACGATTTTTCCATATTTTTAAGTAAAAAGAGTACTTAGAAAATTCTAAGTACTCACTCAAAAATTTTATACAACCCTACACCATAATTGAAATAAAAAACAATTCTCATTATTAAGAAATAAACTCAGCTACTTCTTAATAAATCTTTAAATCATTATAGCTTCTATTAAAATCTAGTTCAATATCTTTAACGCTCTTTTAATTCAATTTTACGAACAAAAACACTCTATATAAAACGAATATCTCATATAAAAGTAACTATTTATATATTAACATCAACTACTAGCTTTTAAAAAATAATATTTATAAAATTATAGCCGATTATAAAATTAATTTAAATTAAATATATTTTAATGTAATCATTATTATAATCATATTCAATTTCTAAATTTACTCATTTCACCTTAAGTTTTTATTATTTTCATTTTCTTTCTATTGTTTTAATTCTTTTCCATTCTATAATACTTATAAGGAGGTATTTATGGATAAAATAAACAAATTAAAACAAAAACTTGAAGAACTTTTTATACTTGAAGGGCTTACAGACAAAGTTTTAGAACTTAGTAGAGAACTAGATTTAGAAATTGTAAAACTTCAACAAGAAAAACTAAATGACCTAAAAAAAAATAAAGACTAATATTATTATAAAATAGCCCCAATTAAGCAAGTGTTCCTTGATAAAAAGATAGCTGCTTTTAATTATCAAACAAAAATTACAAAACATCTTTATAGTAACTCTGTACTAAATCAACTTATCAATAAGTATTATTATCTAATTTAATAATAATATACCTCTCATTTTTATTAATCACAAAATAGCACCCAGTTAAGCCGAGTGCTACATGATAAAAGATAACTATTAATATACTACTTATCGCTTATTATACTATTCTTTAAATCCATCCCAAATTATCAAACATAAATATATATGTAATCTCAAGAAATTATTGAAAACAAATCATTCATCAATAAGTATTATAATTTAATTATACTTAATTTTATACATTTCTAAAATACTATTTAACGTATCTTTTGTATCAATATACGAAAATATCCACCTATTAAATTGAAAGCTCCTTCAAACTAATTAACCTAATACATAAAGTTAATATAATAATTTACACTTAAATTATACGAATAATAATCAAAAAGCTTTTTATTAAACCTCAAATATATGAAAAATCAAAAACTAAAAAGTTTAAAAATAATATTAGCAAAAGGGAAAATATGAAATATAACCTAGATAAAGATTACTATATTTGTGTTGCTAGCAAGAAATCGTTTCCTAATGAATCTACTACAAAAAAGTCAAAATCAAACTTTAAATCAATTATAAATATCTACGAATGCGAACTCTATTTAGATTATGAGTATAAGAATAAATAGAGCAATTCAATGTGAAGGTGCATTTGCAGTAATTAAACAAGATTATAGATTTAGAAGATTTTTAATGAGAGGAAATAAAAAATAAGAATAGAACTATTGATAATCTCATTTGCCGATAATGTTAATAAATTACACAATAAAATTTTGCAAATTCGAAACAGAGAGCTATTACATGAACCGAAAGGTACATAATAAAAACTTTATATAAAAATTATAGCCGAAGACATCTAATCTTCTTTTTGTCATGTAAAAAAATAAAATTAATATAAATATTTACATAAAAATTATTGTATAAGAATTTTTAAAATTAAAAAGTAGCTATATTTAAATTGAATTTACTAATTCAATTTATACAGCTACTTTTGAAATTATATATTTCGTAATAACACTGCTAGCATGTATTACTATGTAAGCACAAAATAATTATAAATTTTAATATATACTAAATCAACTATATTAACGCATTATTTTAATATATTTTCTATTTTTAGGTACTATAATACCTAGATACTATAAAACTACTCTCTTTGACATAATCATAAACACCTTTTTCTTCTTGTTTATCATTTATTTGTATTACTTAATCTGCTTTAATTTCACTTACTTTATAATCTTATACTTTAATTAAATGATAACTATTTATTATGATATCATTCCTGTTGAAAATAAACCTTCATCTTCTTAATAAGTTAATAATTCTTCATATCATAGCATATCATAGTTCACCTTTACTTCTATTTTTATTACTACTCTTCAACTATCGTTGTTTCTATTTTATCATATCTTAATTTTTATATAGTTCTACATCTATATAGCTTCTATAAAACTCACCACACCAACTATACTTGCCATTTTAATTCCTATAAGTTCAAAGTTCTTTATTCTATTTAGCTCTACTAGAGTTGTTTTTATATTCTGACATCCTGAATCATCAAATAAATTCTGTAATATAAAATTTATTATCACTTATAAACCTTGCAATTTAAAACTTGAATCATATGTTAAATTTATTATATATAAAATATATAGTAAATTAATAAGTCTATTGCGTTTTTTGGTGCTTCACAGCACTTACTACATTATTTTTAATACCTACTATTAGTGTAAAGTACATTCAAAATATTTTATTATTTTAATCCTTATCATTAGCAATATATTTAATTATGTATTGCCTTTTTTATTTTTCTTTACAATAAATATGAGGGTGTCGCAAAATGATTTTAAATAATTTTGTAGCAACCTCTTTTTTTACATTTTAAAGAACAAAGGATGTATATGAAATGATCCAACAAGAAAATAAATAACTATCAAATAATTATGCATTTTCATGTTGGAATTTTTCAACATTCCTATATTTACGTTTACATTAACTAATATATAATCTAATAAATTAATTCTAAATAATTATATATATAGATTGTAGTTCATGCTTACCTTTTAAAAAGTTTATTTTGATACTTTTATATTTTAAATATTTTACTTTATAATTACAAAAAAAGAGCAGTTATTATTCTAACTGCTATAAAAATTTTTATGAGGTTCTGCTCATGGTCAAACACTTTAAATACTTATCAAAAAATATCTCACACCTATTTTATTAAGTATCAGCATAATAATTATAAATTCTATAAATTTAAAAATCAATATACTTCACATATTGTTAAATTTATTTTAATAACTTTTCTTTGTATTGATATATTATTTTAGAAAAACTATTATATGAAGCATTGCTGAAATTAATATATTTTTTAAATTTGTTTATCATTAGCAATATACTTAATTATATATTAATTTTTATTATATTTAGACAAAAAATAGAACCCCGATTAATCTAAGTTCTATTCTTCTCTATTCTAAAATCATTAGAGGAGATAACACTATTACCCTATATTGATATAGTATTACTGAGAAACTAACTAAATTATAAATTCTAAATAATTTAAAATCAATTCTATACACGTACTATTTTAACACCATCTCAATTTTTAGGCAAATAAAGATACCTAATTTCTTTGTATACCGAGTGTCTAAAAAGATGTATTTTCAATAGGTACTATATTTTTTGAAATAAATTATATGTATATCATCTTATTTTTAAGACATACTTTTATTGTAAAGGCATTCTATTATTTTTAACATTATCATTAGCAACTTACTTAATTGTATGTTGCTTTTCATTATATTTAGACATAAAAATAACACCCAGTATAAACTGAGTGCCATTCCACAATAATAAGTTTAATTCAACAAAATATAATGATAAGTCTTCTTTAATTATAATTGCTTTTATTCATTTCTAAAATACCATTTAACGTATATTTTAAACTATAATACGAAAATAGCACTTAGTTTAAACTAAGTGCTACATGATAAATGTTAAGTAACTTTATAATACTTATTAACAATTAATATCTATAATTTAAATTATGGTTGAAAGTATGTATGAGCAATATATTAAATTCACATAAATCATTCTTACTTTATAATGTGTTAATAAGTATTACAATTTAATTATAAACAAATTTCCTACTTCTTGAAATAATCTTTAGCGTACTTATATTATTGTTTCACGAATTCAATATACAAGAATAGCACCCAGTTAACCTGAGTGCTATTCTATACATAACAAATGGTGCTAGTAAAAATGAAATAATCTTTACTACGATGTATTTTCCTCTTAATTATATCTACTTTTATTCAACTTTTAAATACTATTTTACGTATCTTTCTTACCTTCTCACAAATTAAATAATATCCTTCACATTAATTAACTTTCTGAATAAATTATATGTATAATATACTATCTTAAGATAATAGTATTATTGCTAAAATGTATAAATATATTTTTTTATCATTTTTTCGATTAAATTGTTATTTCTCTTTTTACTGGATATCTTGCATGTTTTAAATAATAATGATACTAAATATATTATTGACATATATTAAATCCTATGTTAACCTTATATTAATCATTGGTCTTTTGTTAACCTTTTGTTTGAAAATAAATTCTTACAATCATTTAAAGCCGTCTTATGATGGCTTTTTTTCTTTTGAAATAAATTATATGTATATCAGCTTATTTTTAAGACATACTATTACTGTGAAAAGTATTTTTCTTTCACCCCTTGTCATCAGCAACATATTTATATTGATATGTTGCTTTTTTTAGATATATATGCATATTAAATTTACTTTTTGGAAATACTATTAATATAGAAGTATTAATTGAAATAATATAATTTTATATCCATTTTTCCTTTAGCAACATACTTAATTGTACGTTGCTTCTCATTGCCTTTAGACATGGAAAAGCACCCAGTATAAACTGAGTGCTACGTGATAAAAGTTATAAATGTTAAGATCTCTATAATACTTATTAACAATTAATGTCTGTATATTTAAGTTATAATTGAGAATATGTATGAATGATATATTGAGTCAATATAAATCATTATTGCTTTATAATTAGTTAATAAACATTATAACTTAATTATAACCAAATTTCCTACTTCCTGAAATAACCTTTAGCGTACTTATATTATTATTTCACGAATTCAATATACAAAAATAGCACCCAGTATAAACTGAGTGCTATTACATAGTAATATAATTGATTCCATAAATATTTAGTAGTATATTTAAATTATATCTACTTTTACTCAATTCTTAAATACTATTTAACGTATCTTCCTTATATTCTATAGATAAGCCCTATGAAAAGAAAAGTACAATAATTACTAAAAATATACACCTGTCCGATTGGAATCAAATATTTGTAAATAATATGTTATCTAGTGCTATTTTGAATAGACTTATCCATCCTTCTACTATTGTTAATATTCTAGGAAACTCTTATAGAACAGCTACTGCATTATCCAAAATAGCTGATAAAAATAGCTGAACAATTGTACATAAAAATATTGGCACAATTGTTCAAAAAATCTTGACATTAATAGTTTCGGATAGTTATTGAGCTTTACTTTGTACGGCAAGCTTACTCATAGTTTTGAACCTCGAATGTGATTCGTATCCTTCATACCAAGGTTTTACATTAGACTTCCTTCAGATTCAACCTCACGATGGACACCCTTGGCATCAGCTAAATGGTTGGTACTCTAAGCCCCCATTACTAACTTTCACCGATTAGTAGGTGCCCATGCTAGGCAACTGCAAAAAGGAGGATTAAAATTCGAATATTCCTTTTTAACGGCTAGTATCAAAAGTTATTTTGATACAGCTCCTTTTTATTTATTTTGTATTAATCGCTAATAAGACTCATATAATAAATTGAGGTGATTATATGTCAAGATTTATAATTATAAAAAAGAATGTTGTACTCTCTTATATAATAGCTTTCCTTATATTTTTTGTGTTTATATTATCTACTTATTTTTTTCTTACTAATAATAATTCTATAGAAACACTCACACCAATTACTTCAAAAAATTATAATGATTTTGACTTAAATGGAGATGGTGAAAATGATAAGATTGAAATATCCAAGGAAAATAATAACTACATATTAAATATAAAAAGTAAAGATAAAACTTATCCTCTTGTTAATAATGACGAATCAAATTTGCTTGGAGATTCACTTATTAAATGGCCTATCAAAGTGAATATTATAGATTTATCCAGAAATAACCTTCCAGAAATAATTGTACAGTTATCCAAAGATAAATCTCCTGTAAATTATGTATTTTCATGGAATGGATCTAAATTTGTAAATACATTTTTTTCAAGTGATAATATAATAGGGATACTTGATTCCAACAATAACAAGACGCCTAAACTGCTCTCTCTTTCTTCGAGCAAAGGTGATAGTTCTACCAAAAGTATTCTTTTCCTAGGAGATAACATAAAAGATATAACATTTTCAAAAATAAAAGTTCCTGGATTATCTGCAATTCAAGGATTTATAGATGTAATTGAAGCTCCTTACGAATTATCTGAGGCACCTAACATTTTCACTCCTAATATAGATAGTACTGAACTTGCAATATTATGGGGATTAGATAAGGATAATACAAGATATTCCTTCCAAACTGGTTATTTTTCAGATTTTAAATGGGATGCAAATGGAAATATATTAGGGGTAAATTGGACATTATCATTTGAATCTGTAAAAAATACAAATGATTCTTCTCCTGATAAAGAGCTATTATTGTATTTATCAGTAGAAGATGATGGATATGGTTCTCTTAAAATATCTTCAATAAAGAAAATATAAAATTAAAAGGCCGCTATAAGCGGCCTTAAAAGGGGGATGGGGGGGGGTTTTAGCTTAAACGAAGATTTCTCATCGCTTGCTATAGGAGAATACTTCTCCGGTACAATAATATTATTTACATAGACTTACCTTTTTATACATTTCCTTAATAAATTTCATTATTCCTTAAAATATCCATTATTGTAAGCTTCTATAACTTTATCTATAAATTTAGCTTTTTTTGAATCAACTATACTTTTTATAGCTATTAACATTTGTATGTTCTCATCATCTAGTAAATCATCATCTAGTAAGCTATTATCAGAAGTGTCACTCTTTATATCAGTTATGTCAAAATTATTATCATTAGAAGAAGCAAAATTTGAATTGCTGTCTAAATTAGTATTATTATTTCCTAAATTAAAGTTTCCCATCCCTAAATTATTCATCATACCTTGTAAAGCTCCTAAGTCAAATCCACTTCTATTATTTATCCCACTTCTCCCCTGTTGATTATTTCCAAACTGCCCTAAATTAAAGTTATTTAAATCTAATCCATCCATCTTCATAGATGAAAGCACATTTCCGATTTGACCCATATCCATATTTCCGCCAAACATACTCATAAGTTGAGCAGGGTTTATGCCAAATGGCGCATTATTATTCACCCTATTACCGGAGTTATTATTAATTTCTCTCTCCCCTTTATGTCTATGTTTCTTTTTTGACATTTAGGTTCCTCCTATTATATTCCTGTTGCTTTATTATATGTAAAAAAATTAAATATGTTTATACTTTTAGGCATTTTTTTGGAGGGCTAAGCCCTCCATCCTCTATACTAACAGCAAGCGTCTCCGCCAAATAAGCTTCCTAAACAGCCTCCGCATAGTAAGAATAATAAAATTATTAAAACTGAACAGTTATTATTTAAAAGCCCTGATCCACATGCAATTAATAAGAATATTATAGGTGTAATACAACTATTCATTCCACCAAATATATTTCCAGTTCCACAACATGGCATTGGTTCACAGCAGCAGCAGCAATCATCATAATCTTTTTTATGGGAATGTTTCCTTGACATAACTATCTCTCCTTTCTAATTTAAATTAACAGCATCCGCCAAATATATTTCCGTTTCCACAGTTACCAAATCCTGAGCAACCGTTGCAAAGGAATAGAATTACTAATAAGAATAGATAAGATGAGCAGTTTCCAGCTCCATATCCACCATATCCGCCATCACAGCAACAATCGTGTTTACGTTCTTTTCTACAGCAACAGCTATTATTGTATCCTCCGCCGAATCCTCCACTATAGAATAGTATTAATAGTATCCATATCCAACTTCCAAATCCACAGCCACATCCTATATTATTAAATGGGCCTTGGTTTGAACATTGGGGTGCAATATTATCACTACAACCGCATGAATTTAAACCATTTAGAATTTCATTCATTTCCATAACTTACTCCTCCTTAGGATTTTTAGTTTTTTTTTGTTTTATAGTATATACTATTCTCTCGAATAATAATTGCCACTGTTTTTTATTGTAATATTTTAAATTTTTATAAATAAAAAAAGAACTTATAGTATTCACTACAAGTTCTTTAATATATTATTCTACTTCAATATTATCAATTATAGGCCCAAAAAGGTTATCTATCAGCTCATCCTTCCCCTTTTTATGAACTGAAGAAAAGAAATATAATTTATCTTCCTTTGATAAATTTAATGTCTCTCTTATTACTTTTTCACTTTTCCTTAATTCATTATTAGACAGTTTATCGCTTTTAGTTGCTATAACTACCTCATCATACCCATAAAACTTAATCCATTCGTGCATTTGTATATCATCTGCTGTAGGCTTATGTCTAGAATCTACTAAAAGTACTACTCTTTTTAATTCTTCTCTTCCATTTAAGTACGTTTCTATAGTTTTTCCCCAACTTGCTTTTTCAGTTTTAGATACTTTAGCATATCCATATCCAGGTAAGTCAACTAGATAAAACTCATCACCATTTATAATGAAGAAATTTATTAATCTTGTTTTTCCTGGTGTTTGACTAACCTTTGCAAGTTTTTTCCTATTAGTTAAAGCGTTTATTATAGAACTTTTCCCAACATTAGAACGTCCCACAAATGCTATTTCTGGTAATCCTGTCACAGGGTACTGCTCTTTTTTAACTGCAGATATAACAAAATCTGAATTTTTAATTTTAATCAATAGTATCAACTCCAATTATAGCTTTATTTAATACTTCATTAACATGATCAACTGTAATGATATTAAGCTTATTTTTTACTGTACTTGGTATCTTAATTATATCTTTCTCATTTTCCTTTGGTATTATAATAGTATCAATCCCAGCTCTATAAGCAGCAATTGATTTTTCTTTTAATCCTCCTATTGCAAGCACTCTACCAGTTAAAGTAACTTCTCCAGTCATTGCAACATTACTTCTTACCTTTTTTTGAGTTAAAGCTGAAATAATAGAAGTTATTATAGTAACACCTGCAGAAGGACCATCTTTCTTTATAGAACCTTCAGGGAAATGTATGTGAATATCAGTATTCTTATAAAATTCTTCATCTATACCATATCTTACTGCATTAGCTCTTACAAATCCAAATGCAATCTTAGCTGATTCTTGCATAACATCACCTAATTGTCCTGTAAGAACTAATTTACCTGTTCCCTTCATAGTAACAGATTCTACTGGTAATGTATCTCCACCAGCAGCAGTCCATGCCATTCCTTTTACTACTCCTACTCTATCTTCTTTTTCTTTTATATCAAAACTATATATCTTGTTTCCTAAATACTTCTCAATTCTATTAGAAGATATTGATATTGATTTCTTATCATTCTTTATCATCTCTGTAAGAGATTTTCTTATTAGCTTTCCTAAAACTCTTTCTAAACTTCTTACTCCAGCTTCCCTAGTATAAGAGTTTATTATTTCCTTTATAGCACTTTCAGATATCTTAAATTGATCATTTGTTAACTTATGATCTTTTAATAATTTTGGTATTAGATAATCTCTGGCTATATAATATTTCTCTTCATAAGTATAACCAGATACATCTATAATCTCCATTCTATCTAATAATGGTGCTGGTATTGTATCTAATGAATTAGCTGTGGTTATAAATAATACTTTAGATAAATCCATATCTAATTCTAAGTAATGATCTCTAAATGTATTGTTTTGTTCACTATCTAATACTTCTAAAAGAGCATCTGCCACATTCCCTCTGTTATCATATCCTAATTTATCTATTTCATCTAATAAAATAAGAGGATTATTAACTTTAGCTTCTTTTAAAGCATATGCTAATCTACCTGGAATAGCTCCAACATAAGTTTTCCTATGTCCTCTGATTTCAGCTTCATCTCTAACGCCTCCTAGAGACATTCTTGTGTACTTTCTATTAGTTGCATTTGCTATTGATTTAGCTATTGATGTTTTACCTACTCCTGGAGGTCCAACTAAACATAATATTGGCCCTTTCAAGCTATTTGTATATTGCTTTACAGCTAAGTATTCTACTATTCTTTCCTTTACTTCTTCTAGTCCATAATGTTCATTATTAAGTATTTTTTCAGCTTCATTTACATCAAAAGTATCCTTTGTTGATTTACTCCAAGGTATATCAAGTATCCAATCTAAATAACTTCTTATTACATTACTTTCAGATCCTTGACCAGATGCTGATTTCAATCTTGAAAGTTCACTTTCAGCTTTTTCTCTAACATGTTTAGGTAATTTAGCCTTTTTAATTCTTTCCTCGTATTTAGATATTTCTTTTTTATCTTCATCATCTTCTCCAATTTCCTCTTGGAGTACTCTTATTTGTTCTCTTATATAATATTCACGCTGAGATTTATCAACACTCTCTTTAAGTTTCTTACCTATTTTCTTTTCAACATTTATTATATCTATTTCATTTTCTAATATAACAAGTAGTTTTTCTATCCTGTTAATACAATTAACCTCTTGTAGTATTTCTTGCTTTTTATATTCATCTACAATTACATATGACGCAACTACATCTACAAGCTCACTATAGTTTTCTATTGTATCAAATATAGATATAATATTATTTTTCATATTTCCTGAAGCTTTAATATATCTACTAAAACTCTTTTTTAAAGAATTTATATAAGCCTCAATATTTTCATATTCTTCATTTGAAGGCTCTTCGATTCTTTCTACTGATACTTTTAAATATCCTTCACTTGAATCTAATTCTTTAATTTCTCCTCTATCTAATCCTTCAACTAACACTCTTATTACATCATTTGGTAGTTTTATTATTTGTTTAACCTTACATATAGCTCCTATATTATAAATATCACCAATTTCCGGTTCCTCTATTTCATAATCCTTTTGAGTTGCTAAGAATATATCTGTTTGATTTTCCATCGCTGCTTCTATAGCTGCCTTAGACTTTTCTCTTCCTACATCAAAATGTATTATCATATTAGGAAAAATACTAATTCCCCTTAGAGGAATCAAAGGTAGAGCCACTAATTTTTCACTCATTTATTCCCATCCTCCTTACATTATTATGTAACTTTTATAGTATACACATAAAATTATTATTTTTCAATCTATTTTAATCTATACAATACATAATACTTAAATTTATATATAAAATAAGTAATATTAATTATTATTTTATATTTATTATTATAATTATAATATAAACTTGAAATTTAGCAATGGACAATATTAGTAATGAGTAATACTATTAAATCTACTTATACTGGTTCACTTTATAATTAAAAGAGCCGTCTTACGACAGCCCATTAAAAATATAAATATAAATTTATTAATATAATTTTTTCTGAATCATTAAATATATATTTTTACTCCTCTCCTTTGGCTGATAATATATCTATGTTGTTATTAACAACTATATCTTCCACAGCCATATCTTCAACAATTACATCTTTTAATAGTGCTTCATTTATCACTTCATTTAGGCTTTTAACAGCTACAACTTCAATTCCTTCTATATCATTAAAACCGTCCTTCCAATTTTCAATTGGTATAATGACTTTTGTTGCACCAGACTTTTGTGCTGCATTTATTTTTGCATTTACCCCTCCAATAGGCTTAACTTCTCCTAAAAGACTTATTTCTCCGGTCATAGCAACTTTATTATTTACTTTAACTTTATTTATAGCACTATATATAGCAGTTGCAATTGTTATTCCTGCTGATGGTCCATCAACTGGCATTCCCCCTGGAATGTTTATATGTATATCATAATTTTCACATTCCAAATTAAAAATATTATTTAAAACTGTAAGCACATTTTGGATTGATGAATATGCTGTACTTTTTCTTTTAATTTTTCTATTGTTACTACTTATTTCTTCTTCTTCAACAATACCTGTAACCTTTAAGTTTCCTATTCTATGCGCCACTTTCTTTGCAGTTGCTTCTATTTCCATTAATATACCTATATTAGCTCCATGCACTGCTAATCCATTAACTACTCCTATTTCTGCTTTATCTTTAATTTTTTTATCAGGAATTTGAGTATAATTTCCATTTTCTATGACCCACTGTATATCATCTATATTTATATCGCTTCTATTTTCATTTATTGCTACTCCTGAAGAAAGCTGTATTAAATTTACAACATCTCTTCCATTAGTACAATACTTTGAAATTAAATCTAAACATTTATCATCTATTTCTAGCCCAACCTTATTAGCTGCATTTTTACCTATTGTTTTAATTTCTTCAGGATGTAATGATCTAAAAAATATTTCTACACACCTTGATCTTATAGCTGGAACTATTTCTTCTGGACTTCTTGTAGTAGCTCCTATTAATCTAAAATCTGCTGGTAATCCATTATCAAAGATTTCTTTTATATAATCTGGCATATTAGGATTTTCACTACTATAATATGAACTATCCAAAAATACTTTTCTATCTTCTAGTACTTTAAGTAACTTATTTAGTTCTATAGGATGCAATTCACCTATTTCATCCATAAATAACATCCCTCCGTGTGCCTTTGTGACAGCACCCGGTTTAGGTTGTGGTATTCCTGCAACTCCTAGAGAGCCAGCCCCTTGATAAATTGGATCATGTACTGAACCTATTAAAGGGTCGGCTATTCCTCTCTCGTCAAATCTTATTGTTGTTGCATCAATTTCTATAAATTTCGCCTCTTTCTTAAAAGGAGATTTCTCCCTCTTCTTAGCTTCTTCTAATACTAGCCTCGCAGCGGCGGTTTTTCCTACTCCTGGAGGCCCGTATATAATAACGTGCTGTGGGTTAGGTCCACATAAAGCAGCTTTTAAGGCTTTTATTCCATCTTCTTGCCCTATTATTTCTTCAAATTTAGTTGGTCTACTTTTTTCAGTTAATGGTTGGGTTAATTGAATGCTCCTCATTCTGTTTAACTTATCCATTTCCTTAACATTTTCTCTTTCAATAACAACTTTATTATTACTATGTGCTTTATTATTATTTACCATATAATAAATAAATACTATCATAGTCGTTATTTGCAATACCACTAATACTTCAGTCATAAATTTTGCATTACTTTTTAAAAGTTAATGCTCCCTCCCTTCTTTTAGTCATATCAATATTATTAACTTAATCAAAGGTTAATATTCCATAAAAAAGGGGGAATTACCATTATTTTTCTTGAAGCTATCTTATTGTTATATTTAAAAATAAAAGACATCTTATAGTTAAATATAACAATAAGATGTCTTTTTATTATGCAGTTTCTATACCTTTTCTTTTTTTAGTTTTCTTAGCCTTTAATTGAGGTCTTACCTCACCTTCTGCTAATTTAATAATTTCTGGATTATTTTTTTCTTTTATGCAATCTTCATTTATAATAACTTTAGAAATTGTTTCGTCAGAAGGAATATCAAACATAACTTCTGTCATCATTTCCTCAACTATAGATCTTAAACCTCTAGCACCAGTTTTTCTTTCAATAGCTTCATTTGCTATTTCCTTTAATGCATCATCAGTAAATTCTAACTCAACATTATCAATCTCAAAAAGCTTTCTATATTGCTTAACTAAAGCATTTTTAGGCTGAGTTAATATATTCACTAATGCATCATTATCTAATGATTCTAGAGTTACTACAACTGGTAATCTACCAACGAATTCAGGTATAAGTCCAAACTTTAATAAATCACTTGGCATTATATCTTTAAGTAATTTACCAACATCTTTAGTATGTCTAGATGTTATATTTGCGCCAAATCCTATAGAACTCTTTTCAGTCCTTTTTTCTATTATTTTATCTACACCATCAAATGCTCCTCCACAAATAAATAAGATATTTGATGTATTTATTTGTAAGAATTCTTGATGTGGATGTTTTCTACCACCTTGTGGTGGAACTGAAGCTGTTGTTCCTTCAAGTATTTTTAATAACGCTTGTTGAACTCCTTCTCCTGAAACATCCCTAGTAATAGATGGATTTTCAGATTTTCTTGCAATTTTATCTATTTCATCTATATAAATTATTCCTTTTTCTGCTCTTTCTATATCGTAATCAGCATTTTGGATTAATTTTAATAGAATATTTTCAACGTCTTCTCCTACGTATCCTGCTTCTGTTAATGTTGTTGCATCAGCAATTGCAAATGGAACATTTAAAAACTTTGCTAATGTTTGAGCTAGAAGTGTTTTACCTGATCCTGTAGGTCCTAATAAAAGTATATTACTCTTTTGTAATTCAATATCATCATCTATTAAGTTAGAGTTTATTCTCTTATAGTGATTATAAACGGCAACAGATAATGATTTTTTAGCTTTTTCTTGACCAATTACATATTGGTCTAAATAATTTTTTATTTCATTTGGTTTTGGAACACTTGTTGTATCTAATTCAATGCTGTCTTCAAATTCATCTGCTATTATTTCTGAACATAAATCTATACATTCATCACAAATATATACACCAGGTCCAGCTATTAATCTTTTAACTTGCTCTTGATTCTTTCCACAGAAAGAACACTTAAGTTGTTTCTTCTCATCGTACTTAGCCATAAATTCACCTCGCTTAGATTAAGATAGAACTTTGCTTAGTTGCTACCTTTATCATTTTTCGTAATTACCTTATCTACTAACCCATAATTCATAGCTTCTTCCGCTGTCATAAAGTAATCTCTCTCAACATCTACTTTTATCTTTTCTAGAGGCTGATTAGTATTTTCACTTAATATTTTATTTAATGATTCTTTAATCTTTAATATTCTCTTTGCGTGTATATCGAAATCAGTTGCTTGACCTTGGAAGCCACCTAGAGGTTGATGAATCATAATTTCACTATTTGGTAATACAAACCTTTTTCCTTTTGCTCCTGATGAAAGTAAAAATGATCCCATTGAAGCTGCCATCCCTATACATATAGTAGATACATCTGGCTTAATATATTTCATTGTATCATAAATAGCCATACCTGCGGTTATTGATCCTCCTGGACTATTTATGTAAAGATGGATATCCTTATCTGGATCTTCACTTTCTAAGAATAATAATTGTGATACCACTAAATTAGAAATGTTATCATCAATTTCTCCACTTAACATAATTATTCTATCTTTTAATAATCTTGAGAAGATATCATAAGATCTTTCTCCTCTACTAGTTTGCTCTACAACCATAGGAACTAAACTCATTTTTATTCCCTCCTTCTCTATTATCTACCTTCTTTTATAATATATCCATATTCTAAAAAAACTAATTATATTAAATTATATAAAATTTTATTTGTTTTGTTAATGAATATTTGAAATAATTGCCAGAATTTTATTCTGGCAATTATTATTTATATACTATTTATTATTTTCAACTAAGAATTTTATAGTCTTTGATACTTTAACATCTGCAAGAAGTGCTGCTCTTTGGCCATTCATTAATAAATCAACCATTTTTTCATCTTCTTGAGCTGCGTACATTTTTGCAACTTCCTTAGCTTTTTCTTTTAATTCTTCTTCTGTTACATCAATATTTTCAGCCTTTTCTACAGCTTCTAAAACTAAATCCGTCTTTACTTTGACTTCTGCATTTTCTTTCATGTATTCTCTCATTTTTGTTTCGTCTGTACCAGTAAATTGGAAATATTGTTCTAGATTTAAGCCTTGATATTGAAGTCTTTGTTCTAAGTTGCTTACCATTGTATCAATTTCTTTTTCAACCATAACTTCTGGAACATCAATTTTAGCATTTTCAACAACAGCTTTTATAATTGCATCTTCATATTCTCTTTCTGCTCTATTGTTGTTTTCTTCTTCCATTTTCTTAGCAATATCTTCTTTTAATTCTGCTAATGTATCAAATTCTGAAACTTCTTTAGCAAATTCATCATCAATTTCTGGTAATTCTTTTATCTTTATTTCTTTTACTAAAACTTCGAATTTAGCTTGCTTATTATTTAATTCTTCTCTTCCATAGTTTTCTGGGAAAGTTACGTTAACTTCTACTTTATCTCCAACTTTCGCTCCAACTAATTGATCTTCAAAATTATCTATGAAAGTACCTGATCCTATTTCAAGTGAATAGTCTTTACCTTCTCCACCTTCAAATGCTACATCATCGATAAATCCTTTGAAATCAATAACTGCTGTATCTCCAGTAGCTACTTCTCCATCTTCCTTAGTTTCGATTCTAGCATTTTTTTGTTGCATTTCTTTTAATTTTTCATTTATTGCATCTTCTGTAACTTCATAAGATGGCTTTTCAACTTTTAATCCTTTGTATTCTCCTAATTCAACTTCAGGATAAACTGTAACTTCTGCAGTATATACAAATTCTTTTCCTTCTTCTGCTGTCACTATGTCTATCTTTGGATAATCAACAGGAATTATGTTGTTTTCTTCTACTGCTTTTGAATATGATGCATCTATAGCAAAATTAACTGCATCTTCAATTAAAACTCCCATACCATAGTATTTTTTAACTATTGCCATAGGAACCTTTCCTTTTCTAAATCCTGGTACATTAAAATTCTTAACGTTTTTATTATAAGCTCTTTTTATAGATTCTTGAAATTTTTCAGCCTCAACCTTTATTTCAAACTTAACAACGTTTTTCTCTATTTTTTCCATTTTAGCTTCCATTGTACTCTTCCTCCTAAAATAGTAAGATACTATCATAATTGATATAACTAGGTTATTATACCATACTATATCAAACACTTTCAAATATTTGTTTATTTAATTTTATCTTAATCGACTAAATAGCTATTTTGATTTACATATTTAACATTGCCATCAATTACAACTTCTAATCCTTTTTCTTTCAAATCTCCAAATTTTATTTCCCTCCCCTTAGAATTCCATAAAGTACTATGGGTATTATTATTTAGATCTACAACCCATATATATTTATTTAAATCATATCCAAAGTAAGGTACATTGCTAATGTATGCAACCTTTGTATCTGTTACAAACTTAGCTTCCACATTCCACAAATATCCATTATATGTTTGAAGAACTGAATCTTTATTAAATATTTCTCCATTTGGAGCTGTATATTTATCTTTTGTTATATTAGCTTCTTTTTTATTTGAATTAAAAATCTTCATATTTTGATTTTCATCTATAACTAAAATTAAATTTTTCGCTTGGTTTATAGTATAATACATATTACTTGGAACTTCTTTTACACCTTTAAATTTTATCGTTCCATTTATATCTTCATATTCCGCTTTTAATATAGAATTTTCATTAATTTTAAATTCCATAATTTTACTTTCAGGTTCTTTAGGTGCTTCTTCAATAACTTCTTTGTTTTCATTGTTTTCTAAGTCATCAATATCTTTATCTGTATTATCAAAAGATTTATCTTCAACAATCCACATTTGAAGTTTATTTTTTAATGTATCCGTATTTATACTACCTATAGCTATCTTAATAAAAAGACTACCTATAAGTAAAACCCCTATAACCGAAATAGCTGCTATTCGTCTTCTACGTTTTTTCATCTTCCTCTCATAATCTCTACTGAATATGCTAGGTTTTCTCACACCTAATACCTCCCCATAATTTATATTTTATATTAAAAGCTTTTACATTTATTTATTATAAAATACATCATATAGTATTATTTACCTTTGCTTTTGCAACCACAGCCTGAACCGCTTCCCTTACTACTACAACATCCACCACATTTTAATAAGCCAAGATCTCTCATTTCTTGTACTGATAGCTTAGCTTCATTTTCTGTATAATCTTCATAGTCAGGTGTTGACTTTAATATATCTTCATTTCTAAAATTTTTCATTTAAATCACCTCAAATTATATTATATAACGTATTTCACCGAATTCTATATATATTTTATATATTTTTATATATTTTTATTTTATAAAATGCTAATATTTTCTGAAAAAATATTATTTTCGATAAATTTTCTAAAAACTATTGGATTTTTTGACAAAATATAATATAATAAATATATAAATTTTACAATTATTTTATAAATTACATATTTTTTTCATTACATGATTAGCCTATATTACTGATAATAATTTTTTATTATCAGTTTTAATAAAACCCCACGTATGTTCATTTACTCCCTTTCTTAAATGAACATAGCCCCCCTTTAACCTGTGCAATTTTGTACAGGTTATTTATTATTTATAATAAATAATTGATAGGCAATATGTAATGGAAAATCAAGAATCAAATTTTTCAGAATTTATTCATTAATTATAAACTGTCCATTTTCAATTGTCCATTGTAAAAAAAGTCCTTTCGGCCTTTTTAAACATATCCCATAGGATCTACATGTTGTCCATTAATTCTTATTTCCCAATGGATATGAGGTCCAGTACTCATTCCTGTTGATCCAACATATGCAATGGTTTGCCCTCTTGCTACTGTTTGTCCAACACTTACTAGAAGTTCACTATTATGTCCATATAATGTTTGAACTCCGCTACCATGATCTATAATAATTGTATTTCCATATCCAGATATCCAACCTGAATATGCAACTACACCACTTTTTGATGCAGCAACAGGAGCACCATAAGGATCGCCTAAATCTACCCCAGTATGGAATCCTGCTTCTCCAGTAACTGGATTAATTCTTGGTCCATACGGATCTGTTACAATACCATATCCAGGTCTTAAAAACGTCTCGCCACTTGGATCTCCAGGAATTATATTTCCTCCTGAATTATCTCCTCCAGAGTTACCTCCGCCCGAATTACTTCCACCATTATTAGAGCCATTATTTATTTCATTAAATATACTATCTAAAGCTGCTTGCAACTCTTGATTATATGAAACTAAATCACCAATTTGTTCTTCTAATTCTTTTTCTTTATCTGATAAAGATGCTATCAATCCTGACTTTTGTGATTCTAATCCATATAGCTCGTCCATTTTGCTTTGATGGAATTCTTGTTTTACTATGAATTCCTTTTGAGCTTCTTTCAACTCATCTTGCTTTGCTATTACTTCATTTTTATCAGCTTCTATTTTTTCTAATTTTTTTGAAATTTCAACTTTTTCGTTTTCTAATTGTTTTTGAATCTCTTTCGCTGATTCCATTAGCCCTTTATCTAAAGTCATTATTCTAAACACATTTTGAATATTGTTAAATAAAGAAACTATACTTTCACTTCTCAATATCATATAAATATAATTTGCAGTTACATCCATTTTATAGTAATTTCTTACTCTCTGATCTAATGCTTCTTTTATCTTTCTACCTTCTTCTTCTTTTTCTGTAATAAGGGCTTCTTTTGTAGAAATTTCATTTTCAGCACTTGTTATCTCTGAATTTATTCTATCAATTTCACTTTGTACCTCATCTATTTTAGCCTGATATGAATCAACTTCTGCTTTTGCACTTTCTAAATCCTTACCTTTTTCATCAATTTGATTCAAAATCCCTTGAAGTTCACTTGATTGATCTTCTATTTCTCCATTAACTTTATCTTTTTCATTCTCTAAATTACTTATATCATTTTGATTTTGTTCAATTTTATCTTGTAAGGAACTACTACTTTCTGCTAACACCAATGTGTTACTTGAAAAAATTACTACAACAGCTAAGGTTACTGCTCTTAATTTCTTATTCATAAGTTTTACACCTACCCTTATTCTAAATTAAACTTTTGTACACCGACTATTTGCCATTTCCCATCAACATATTCCATTTGAGTTAAAAACATTTCATTAACATTATTTTTGATAAACGAGATAAGTTTTTTACTTACACTATAATTTAAATCTATAACTATGTTAGCTTTATAAGTCTCATCTTCATAATAAAACTCACTACTCTTTACCTTTGTTTCTAATTCGGTAAGCTCATAATTATTTTTTAAAAATAAACTTTCTCTTCTTATACTGTTATAAATTTTATTTTTTGCATAATCTTGTGCATTTTCTATTAAAGAATAGTCATTTAAATTTAAAGCATTAAAAACACTACTGTAAAACTTATTAGTACAACTATCTATTTGAGTTAATAAATTATCATTAACCATGTTTATATCTATATTTATATTAGGTAAGTCTCCCACATTAACTTTTTCGCTTTCCAACACTCCCCAAGGAAATTCTCTTTGCAAATATATATCTATATCTTTATTCATAGGTATTGGACCATAGTTTTTTATATCTTTTACTTTTCCATCTATTTTTTTGTCATTTATAAATACATCTGCATCATTATAGTTTGATGATAAACTTATATTAATAGCCTTCAAATTCAATGTAAATTCTTCATTTTGCATCAAAAATATTTCTTGTTCCTCAATAACTTTTCCATATAACGTATCTAATTCCCCTTTTATTATATATTTCCCGGGAATTAGACCGGTTTTTATATTTGTCGCATCTATAGGAATGTTATCAACATAAATCTTAGCCTCATTAAAATTTGTATTAACCTTTATATCAATAGGTTCTATTTGTATTTTATAGTTATTAAAAAATAGTACTCTATCATTCTTTAAAGTGAAGAATCTACTTTTTTCACTACTTTTTAACCCCCTTATTATGTTATCTACTTGTGTAGTATTTTCTGAATAATATTCTGATAAAGGTTGAAAATCCTTTCTACTTATTTTTTTATCATCAACTCTAATCTTTCTATATATTTCTCCAGGTTTATTTTCTTTCAAAGCTATCTCTAGCTTCTTCAAAACAATATCTTTTGAAGCTTTATATCTTCCTACCCCAAAACCAATTAAAATAAAAAAAACTAAAATTGTACTAAGTAGTATTTTTCGCTTAATTAGAAATTCTTTAATATTATTAAAACTTAAACCATTTATGTCTTCTTTTAAGAGGCAAATATATTCTTTTAAGTTTTTTAATAATCTATCAAATTTCTTCAAATTTATCAACCCTCTTTACTCCAAAATATCTATTATCCATTTTTTACATTCTACACATTTATATATTCTTATCACAAATAAATCTAGCATTTTTTGCTTTCCTGAACTTGCTAATGCTTTCACTTCTGCTTGTGTTAAAAACTCATCATTTTCGTCTAAAAATCCTGGTATTTCAACTATATAATTCTTATTTGTCTTTTCACAACATTCATTTTCTCCTACTACTTCTATTTCCTCGTATGTAAGATCTTTGCTAAGTTCTTCTATTATAGGTAATATATCTTCAAATTCATCTAAATTATCTAAAAATTCTTCCTTGTAAAATACTAAATCTTTTATTTCGAATAATTTTTTCATAAAAACACACCTTTATTTATATTTTAATTTAATTTTATATTTAATAATACTATTTATCAAGATATTTTGCATAATAAGGAACTATTTATAAATCTATGATATAATTTTAAAATAAGACTATATTATTGGGGAGGGATTGTATGATATTTGATAGCCATATGCATTCAAAATTTTCTACAGATAGTGATATGATGATATTAGATGCAATATCTGCTAGTAAAGAAAAAAATATTGGCATTATAATAACTGATCATATGGATTTAGACTATCCAGTAAAAGAAGATTTCAAGTTTGATGTTCCTACTTACTTTAAAGAATATGAAAAATACAGATCTGAAAGTTTAAAGTTAGGAATAGAAATTGGATTAACACAGAATACCTTTGCTCAAAATGAAAAAATAGCTTCTAGTCATGACTTCGATTTTATATTAGGTTCTATACATGCAGTTAAAAATCTTGATATATACTGTGATTATATATATCAAGGTTATGATAAACATGACTTCTTTTCTTACTATCTAGAAGATATGTTGTCTTGTGTAAAATTATATAATAATTTTGATTCCTTATCACACATAGATTATCCTTGTCGTTATTGCTCTTTTGAAAATAAAGAAATACCAATTCAAGACTTTAAAGATATTCTTTCTGAAATATTTATTACTTTAATAAATAAAGAAAAAGTTTTAGAATTAAACTCAAGTAGACTTCACATAAATTCAGCTAAGGAATCTTTATTTGATATATATAGTCTATATAAAGACTTAGGCGGTAAATATGTTACTTTAGGCTCTGATGCTCATAACCATAAAAGTATTTATAGAAATTTTGATATAGCATTAGACTTTATAGACTCAATTGGTTTAAAAGGAGTTTATTTTAGTAAAAGAGAACTTCAGTATTTCTAATATGAAAGGGGCTCGCGTTTCGCGAGCCCCTTTATAAAAATAAGATATTAAATTTTTAAGGCAATAAAACATATTTGAAATTGAATAATTTTTATATTAAATAGATTTCTGATACTACACTTTTTTTACATTATTTCATTTCACTTAAATTTATTATCTCTTTTTCTTTAAGTCTATATATCGTCCATTCATCCATAGGTACTGCCCCTAAAGACTTATAAAATTTTATTGATGGTTCATTCCAATTAAGGCATGTCCACTCCATTCTCTTACAGCCTTCTTCTCTTGCTTTCTTCCCTAAGAACTTAAATACTTCTTTTCCTAATCCATTTCCTCTAAATTCCTTTTTTATGAATATATCTTCTAAATAAAAACCACTTCTACCTATAAAAGTAGAGAAATTATAAAAATATAATGCATATCCAACTGGATTTTCATCTAACTCCAATATTACAACTTCTGCTCTATTATTTTCAAAAATAGAGTTTCTTAATGGTTCCTCTGTTGCAATAACTTCATCTGACATTTTTTCATACTCTGATATTTCATTTATTAAGGATAAAATTAATGGAATATCCTCTTGGGAAGTTTCTCTTATTTTAAAATTTCTTATGTTAGTATCATAATATTTCATAAAATCCCCCTTATCTTTAGACACCTAAATAATTTAAGCTATTTCCTTTACCATTGCTACATCACATCTATCACATACTTCTTCATTAAATTCTTCAAACCCATATTTTTTATAAAGTTTTATAGCCTTATATAAAACTGAATTAGTCTGCAAAGTAATTCTTTTATAATTAAGTGACTTAGCGATTTTAAAAGAATTTTCTATCATAACATTTCCAAGCCCCATCCCTTGGAAATCTTGCTTTAAATACATTTTTCTTAATTCACAGGTTTCATCATTTATTTTATAAATACCATATGTTCCTATTATCTCTCCATTGAACTCTATAACTTCAAAATCCCCATTATTTTGAATATAATACTTAGATATATCCGTTATATCTAAATCTTCTACTTCTGAATTTAAATCTAATCCATAGAGATTCAGTACCTCCCCTACTAAATTTAGTATTTCTACTTCGTCTCCATTTCTAGCTTTTCTTACTAAAATATTCTCCATAAACTTTCCCCCTTATCTATACGTAAATTAATAAATCTTTATAAAAAAGAGGACATATATAATGTTGCTTATTCAGTCACTTCACTTAAAGGCAACTCAAAATTATATATATCCACTTAAGATTAAATGAAAGAAAATAAGCATCTAGTAGTGTCCTTTATAAAATTTATTAATTTATTAACATTATAAAGGTTTTTTTATAATATTTCATTATAATTGCGGAATTTTTTTACAAAAATCTTAAATACATACATTGCCAAAATTAATACAGTTATAAATATAACTCCTTCAACTAAAAATATATTTTTTATAACACCAACTTGATATAGGGCTGCAGGAAAATCTATTACAGCATGAATTAATATAGCTAATACATAGTAGATATATTTTCTTTCTTTAACTGCATACAAAACTATAATTGATAATGATATATGAATCACCATAGCAAATATTCTTTCTATTCCAGGCATGGCCCACATGATGGAACTGCTATTTACAAATTGGTCATACGTAGCACTAATAACTTCCTTTGGTACTGATAATCCCTCCATTATAGATTGGAATCCACCTTTATTTATTAAATTAGAATAAACTAAAGAATTTATACTGCTTATTGCCCCGATTAAAATAGCTTCCATTCCACCATGTCCAAGTCCATATGTTACCCCGCTCATTACATCTCTATCTTTTATTATAAACTTGAAACATAGAAATCTTGCTGTTTCTTCAAATATTCCAGCCATAAGACCACCATATAACATATAAGCTATTGGAGTACTTAACAAAAATCCTGATGTTGTACTATTTAACTTCAAGAAATATGAATGTATAGGAGCTTCTAAAATTTGTGCAAAAATAAAAAATGCTGCTGCACCTATAAAGAATGTTTTTAAACTTACATTATATTTTCTTTTTAAAAATATAATTCCTCCTATAGGTACTATCACACTTACTAATAAGCTAAATACCATAAATACAATTGATAAGCTACTAACCATAAATAATCCTCCCTTATAATTTAAACATTAAAATTTGTATCATATATAGCAAATAAAATTATCAACAATATAAGTAAAATTAATAATATTGTTGCTTTTTTATTTGCAAAATTAATCGTATACCCTATTCCTACCCTTTTCTCCACCATCCATGCTGGATCATTCTTATTATAATAAAACATTCCCCATATCCATTTGTCATCATCATTCTTATATAGGTCATCACCTTCATTTTCTTCTTCTATATTCCGTCCACCTTGACCTATTAATATGAATATTATTATGAATAAAGTCATACTAATGGATATAAAAACATTAATAAAATTCTCTAATGAGTTAGTATAAAAATTATAAATTATACCTAGCTGTATTACTGAGTATAATGCAACCATTTCTATCTCTGTTATAAATAAAAATATAGAAATTAATCTTTTAAATTTTTTCTTTCTTTTTACAGCTGTTTCTATATTTCCACTATTTAAATCAACTTTTGAAGTTAAAGTTATTTTCGTTAACAAATACATTGCTAAGCACATTATAATTTGATATATAGGAATTTTATAAATAACATAAGAATTCATATTTAAAATATATTCTCTTCTATATATAGTTAATACTAAAATTATAATAGAAATTAATATTGGAACTAAAAAAAACTTTTCATTTAATGCTTTATATCTTTCATTTTTCTTTGGCTTTCTTAATGTAGTATCTACTATAACAACATTATTAGTTTTATAACTCCAATTATTTTTTTCTTTTAACTTCCTTGTTATTTTATAGTAAATAGCAAATAAAATTGCATGAATTAAAAGAGCTCCTATTAATGATATTGTCATTATCATAGATAATATAAATTCACTAACTTTTAAATTCAAAATCATTAGTATATTATTTATTACAAAATAAATTACAAATATAAAAAGTACCTTTCTTTTATAATCTTTATCTAAGGCTTTTATTTCACTTGACTCTTGATATTTTTTAGGAATTCTAACTCCAAAATATATTCCTTTATTAGAAGTATTATTTAAATAATATGATAAAAGAACCATAGTTATTATAACTATATTTGAAGTTAATATAATCATAAAGTTTTGCAAAATAAATTCACCTCCCATCTGTATTTTATTATATTCCTCTTATAGCTAAATATATTATTACTATTAATATTAAAATTATAGGTAATACCATGATAATCATTCCTATTGGATTTCCTAAATTAATATCCCATCCAATACCTATTCTCTTTTCTATAAAGATACTTGGATCATTTTTATTGTAATAAAAGCTTCCTAATACCCAACACTTATCGTCATCCCTATATATTTCCTCATCATTACTTTTGATTTTTATATTCTTTCCGCCTTGCCCTATCTTATAACTTATTACTAAAAAAACAATTACAGTAATAAATATAACTGTTAAGCTAATTATATTTACTTTATTAATACTCCATCCATACAACGTACAAAATTGCATTAACGCAAATAAGATAATAATTTCTAATGCAATAATAAATAAAAATATTGAATTAAATCTTTTAAATATTCTTCTTTGTTTTTTTATTTCTTCTAAAGTCCCACTATTTATTTCACTTTTTCCATTAATAGCAAATTTGTTCATAGCAAGTAAAAACAAAATCATTCCTACTTGAATTAAAACTGGAAATAAAGCTAAATAAAAGAAACCTTGAAAGCCACTTTTTTCTACAAAACTATCCGCAATCCCCTGGGCATTATAATGAATTGGGAATAGTTCTGGAACCTCCTTATATGACAAAAGAGTTAGTATAAGTGTTATTGCAGGAATAATTAATAGTAATAAATAACTTTTGCTTCTTACTCCTACAAAATCGTCATTCTTCTTAGGTTTTCTTATAGATGTATCTACAACAACTACGTTCTTACCTAATTTTCTCCATCCCTTTTCTTCTTTTAATCTAGTCATCTTTTTCCAGTACATAAAAATAGGAATGTTTGTAATTACCAACAACATTAATACTAATAAAGTAAATAAAGATACTTTAGGATAGAAAAATACTATAACATTAATAATTAAAATAACTGGTATGCTAAATATTAAGTAAAATTTTTTATATTTTTTTTCTAATTTAATTATATCATTATCTTTTTCATATTCCTTCGGAACTCTCACTCCAAATATAATCCCATTATTAGATAACTTATTAACATATAAACCGCTAAAAAATGAAATTAAACTTATAAAAATAATCATAGAACACACAATTATTCTTTCCATAATTAACTATTCTCCTTATTATTAAACTCTAAAAATACCTTATCTATATATAACTTAATTTCATCCTTACTAATATTTCTATTAAAGCACTGAGCCATATAAAAATATAAATTTTCATCTAAATCTTCTTTGAACTTTTCCATTGATTGATTTAAATTTAATGAAACCACTGCACCTTTTCTTCTATCAATTTTAATATATCCTTCATCCTTAAGCATATTATATGCTTTATTAACAGTATGCATGTTTACCCCTATATCTTCTGCTAATCCTCTTACCGAAGGTAATTCCTCGCCTATTTCAATTTCTGATTTAGCAATTCCTTCAATAACTTGATTTTTTATTTGCACATATATTGGAGTATCAGAATCAAAATCTATCCTTAAAATCACTTTATCACCTCGTTTTAACTTTTATAGAAACCAATATATAAGATTAAGAATTGTTTAAGCTTTAATTAATATAAAATTCACCTAAAACACTTATAATATAATTACATTATATATTAAAATTTATAATTCTTAACTTTATAATTTAAAATATAATTATATTAATTAATAAATAGGAGGTTTATAATGAATAAAAAACTTTATAAAATATCATCTCAAAAAAGAGTAGCTGGAGTATGTGCTGGATTTGCTGAATATCTTAATGCTGATGTAACTCTAATCAGAGTTCTAGCTTTACTACTTATACTTTGTTCATTTTCATTAGGATTAATCTTCTATATCGGTTGTGCTCTTATAATGCCTGATAAATCTGAAATAATGTAGATAAGGGGATGTCTATAAGACACCCCTTAATCTAGAACTTAAGATTTTAAATTGTAGTAATATTTCGTACTTAATTATCTAATTTATATTATTTTAAAACTACTTTTAAGAGTTTGCTACCTTCATTTTGCATTTTAATTTTCAACTCTTATTTGTATGATAACTTCTTTTAATTTAGCTTATTAAATAGCTTTATACTAACTGTATTTAAAAGAATTAATAGCGCAGTTAGAATTAGAGTTAAATATAATATTACAAGTGTAATAAATAAAGCTATATTTAATATTTCTAATTTTATAAATAATAATATTGGTACTCCAATGATTATTACTGAAATAATCATTTGAATTATGACACTTATGCTTTGTTTTACTACAACAGTTTCTGAAGTCCAATTTAAATTAGGAAAGAAATTGTTAACTATTATTCCTAAAATTGATACTATAAAGCAATATATTGTTGTTATGATAATTAACCATATTAATTCAATTATTGATAATTTCAATGAAAAGAAGAAAATAATATCACTTATTAAAACTGTTGGCATAATTAATATTAGATTTAAAATTATCTTTCCTTTAAATATATCTATTGTTCTTATAGGAGTAGATTTTAATATCCATAAGTTCTTTCCTTCCATTGATATAGATGAATTAGTTGTACAAGATATTGATAAAATACCACATATCACAGCAATGATAAATAAAGGAATCATACTATCAACAACTTCTATTTCCATAATCTTAAATAAAATCTCTTTTCCCATAAATAAAGTTGATATAGCAGCTATCAATATTAATACAGGCCCTATAATTGTATTCAACACATATACAGGCGAAGAAAAATATCGTTTTATTTCTTTTTTAGTTAATGCAATTATTTGTGACGATACATTCATTTCATTTATTTTATAATTTGACTTTTTAAAACTCTCTTGTAATTTTGAGTTTATTTTCTTAAAGGACTTGTTAAATATAAAAATAAATATTGAAAAAATTGAAACTGATAAAGCTACAAATATAAGTAAATCTTTAAAGTTTAAATTTATTAAAGCATTAACTACATATATTGTTGGAGGATATAATTTTGATATACCTAAAGTTATAGAATCACTATTTACTATTATCTTTTGAACTAAGTCTCCACTTTTAGATGAAGCAATCATTATTAATAAAATAAATATTAATGTTGCAGAATTTATAATTAAATTTTTATGCTTCATTCTTGAAGATATATAACTAATTACGAATGCAATAATAGATGCTACTACTACAGGAATTAATGGTAATAACAAAAATACTATAAATAAATATATAAAAAATAAATAAGAAATCTCAACCCTACTAAAATAGATGCAAGCTGGAGATATAAATACAACTATTAAAAATAAATAATTAATTCCTAATAGTTGTATCATCCTATTAATCAAAATAGTACTACTCTTTATAGGTAAACTCATAAGTAAATCATAATCTCTTGCAGAAAATAAAATTCCTTGAGCTTTATACATAGAAGTAAAAAATATAATAACCACACTTAAAATAAAGCTCATAACCAATAATAAATCAATAAACCCAATACTCTTTAATCCATCAGCTAGTAACTTAGAATATTCTATTGCTAAAACTTCAAATACTATTAGGGTAATTAATATTGTTGGTACTATTAATATACTTCTAAACTTTTCGCCATTTGACTTTTCCTTAAATATCTTATTAATTCCTATAGAATTAATAAATGTTGTTTTAAATAAACTCCATAAATTACTCATTATCTATCAACTCCATAAATATATCTTCTAATGAACTATTTCCTTTAACTTCATCCATCTTACCTTGAGATACTATATTTCCATCTTTTATAATTGCTACCTTATCGCATAACTTTTCTGCTACTTCTAAAACATGAGTTGAGAAAAATATTGCTACACCTTCATTACAAAGCTTTTTCATTTCTTCTTTTAATATATGTGATGCTTTAGGATCTAATCCAACAAATGGTTCATCTAAAATTAAAAGCTTAGGTTTATGAATTAGTGCAGAAATTATAACTAACTTTTGTTTCATTCCGTGAGAATATGATGATATTAAATCTCCAAGAGCTGATGTTATTTCAAATTTTTCTGAATATAACTTTATTAATTTTTCTCTTTCTTCTTTTGAAACCTTATATATATCTGCAATAAAATTTAAATATTGAATCCCAGTTAAAGCTTCATAAATATCAGGATTATCAGGTATATACGCTATTTTTTTCTTACACTCAATAGGATTATTTTTAATTGAATCTCCATCAATTAATATATCTCCTTCTTCAAATTCTAAAATTCCTACAATAGCTTTTATAGTTGTAGTCTTTCCTGCTCCATTATGACCAATAAAGGCAAATATTTCTCCACTATTAACTTTAATCGATACATTATTCACAGCTTTTTTTCCATTTTTATATGACTTTGAAAAGTTTATTATCTCTAACATATTATTACCTCTCTTATTATACTTGTTATATATATACTATAACAAGTATAATAAGTTGACAAGTCTTTTTCAATTTTTATATTAAATTTCATAAATACAAGATTAAATTGTTTATTTGTTGTTGATATAATATTTTACTTTACAGTTTTTTCTTATATGATAAAATAATATTGGTCGGTATTCTTAAGAAACCGAACTTCACGCAAAAATTCATTTTTTGCCGAATTATATCCTATAAGGAATAAGAACGGAGGAATTAAAATGTTAAATGCTAGAGGGATGGGAAACTCTCGTCAAAATGTAAGAAAAATGGTAGTAGTTGCAATGCTATCGGGTATTTGTTTATTCTTAGGACTAACAGGTCTTGGTTTTATACCATTACCACTCTTTAAACTAACAATTTTACATTTACCTGTAATAATTGGAGCAATAATTGAAGGTCCTATAGTTGGGGCTACAATTGGATTCATATTTGGGATTTTCTCAATTTATCAAAACATAACTGCTCCAACTCCAATGTCTCCATTTTTTTATAACCCAATAGTTTCTATATTGCCTAGAGTACTGATAGGGGTAATATCTTATTATGTTTATAAACTCTTAAAAACAAAAATTAAAAATAAGAAACTATCTATAGGTATTGCTGCTGTTTGTGGATCTTTAACCAATACTATTGGGGTTCTTGGAAGTATATACTTAATTTATTTTAAGGATTATGCATCAATTCTTGTTAGTAATGGAACCATTTCAACTGGATCAAGAAACGCAGTCACAGTTGCACTCTTATCTATAATAGGTACTAATGGTATGGCAGAGGCAGCTTTATCAGCACTTGTTGCAATTCCAGTTATTATAGCAATATTAAAAATGCAAAAGAGAAATAATTAATTTATAAAAGGTTATTTGAAAAATATTTTCAAATAACCTTTTTTTATAGTTTGTACCAATATATTCTTTATAAAGATCACTTTTCCTCTACTGTATTAATTTTTATAGTTTATTAACATTTTATCTGCACAATATAATAGTACAAAGTCAAACAAGCTTTGTAAAAGAAAACCCAATAAAAAATTTTATATGTTTTCAAGGAGGGATTTATTATGGCAAGTAATAGACAATTGATTCCAGAAGCTAAACAAGGATTAGCTAAATTCAAAAATGAAGTAGCTAACGAAATGGGAGTACCTTTCTCAGACTATAATGGAGACCTTACTTCAAAACAATGCGGTAGCGTTGGTGGAGAAATGGTTAAGAGAATGGTTGAACAATACGAATCTGGATTAAAGTAAAACTTTAATCTGATATATTTACAAGGAGGGATTTATTATGGCAAGTAATAGAAAACTAGTTCCAGAAGCTAAACAAGGATTAGCTAAATTCAAAAATGAAGTAGCTAATGAAATGGGAGTGCCTTTCTCAGACTATAATGGAGACCTTACTTCAAAACAATGCGGTAGCGTTGGTGGAGAAATGGTTAAGAGAATGGTTGAACAATACGAATCAAAAATTAAATAATATATTCTTATAACCAAATATTAGGAGGGATTTGTTATGGCAAGTAACAGAAAATTAGTTCCAGAAGCTAAACAAGGATTAGCTAAATTCAAAAATGAAGTAGCTAATGAAATGGGAGTACCTTTCTCAGACTATAATGGAGACCTTACTTCAAAACAATGCGGTAGTGTTGGTGGAGAAATGGTTAAGAGAATGGTTGAACAATACGAATCAAAAATTAAGTAGTTAAAATAAAAAAGAGAAGTGTTTATCCACTTCTCTTTTCCTTATGGAGCGAAAGACGGGACTCGAACCCGCAACATTCACCTTGGCAAGGTGACGCTCTACCATTGAGCCACTTCCGCACAAAAAAGCTCATTTTATCAATGAACTTAATGTGGTGGCTTACCCGGGAATCGAACCCGGTACACCTTGATTAAAAGTCAAGTGCTCTACCGATTGAGCTAGTAAACCATAAGCTTGGTGCGTGTTAAGAGATTCGAACTCCTGGCCCACGCCTTAGAAGGGCGTTGCTCTATCCAGCTGAGCTAAACACGCATATTTGCTACGTTGTATATAATAACCCAAAAGGTCGGATTTTGTCAACAACTTTTTTAGTGAAATAATGAAAAAATTAAATTAAGAAATATAAGTTGTCAAAGATAAGTAGAATATGTTCCATAAGCTAAATAGCTACGAAAAAAGTGCTAGGCTTATTTTACAGTCTATTTTTCTTAGCCAACTTATATTTCATAAATTAAGATAATTAAATAAAAAATTAGCCTCATTAATGATATGTATTAAATCTAGAATTGTATTCGACATTATATAAAAATAGGAAAGCTAATACATATCATTAAGTTCAATTATTTAATTACTATTTCTTCTTCCTTTGCATCAACAACTACATTTGATCCATATCCAATTTCACCTTTTATAATCTTTCTTGCTAAATTATTTTCTAGGCTATTTTGTATATATCTTTTTAATGGTCTTGCTCCATATACTGGATCATATCCCTCTCTTGCCATAGTTGTCTTTGCTTCATCTGTTACTTCTAAAGTAATATTCTTATCTTTCAATCTACTTGAAACTTCTTTCAAGAATATATCTATTATCTTCTTAATTCCAGTTTCTGATAATGGCTTAAACATAATTATATCATCTACTCTATTTAAGAACTCTGGTTTAAATCTTAATTTCATTTCATTCATAACTTGAGTTTTTATATTTTCATCAACTATATCTTCATTTTTATTTTCTAGAAGATAGCTACTTCCTATATTAGATGTCATAATTATTATAGTATTTCTAAAATCAACAGTTTTACCTTTATTATCAGTTAATCTTCCATCATCCAGAATTTGTAAGAACATATTAAATACATCTTCATGTGCTTTTTCAATTTCATCAAATAGTATCACACTATATGGATTTCTTCTTACAGCTTCAGTAAGTTGCCCACCTTCATCATATCCTACATATCCTGGAGGCGCTCCAACTAATCTAGATACTGAATGTTTTTCCATATATTCAGACATATCAATTCTTATTATATTTTCTTCTGAATCAAATAGATTTCTTGCTAAAGTTTTTGCAAGTTCTGTTTTACCAACTCCTGTAGGTCCTAAGAATATAAATGAACCAATTGGCTTATTTACATCTTTTAATCCTGCCCTTGCTCTTAATATTGCATTAGAAACAGCTGTTATAGCTTCTTCTTGACCAATTACTCTTCTTTGCATTTCATTTTCTAATCTTAGAAGTTTTTCTCTTTCTCCTTCTAATAAATTTGTAACTGGGATTCCAGTCCACTTAGAAAGAATTTTAGAAACTTCCTCCTCGGTTACTTCTTCTTTTAAAAGAGCTCCTTCGTAATTTTCTTTTACGTCCACTTCCTTTTGTCTAATTTCTTCTTCTAATGCTGGAATAACACTATATTGAATTTCTGCTGCCTTATTATAGTCATAGCTTCTTTGAGCTGCTTCTAGATCTCCTCTTGCATCATCTAATTTAGATTTTAAATCTCTTAAATTAACTATTGCATCTTTTTCCTTTTCAAATTTTGCAGTCATTTCATCATTTTTAGTTTTTAATTCTGCTATTTCTTTTTCTAAAGCTACTAGCTTTTTCTTAGAACCTTCATCACTTTCCTTAGTTAAAGCTTCTTTTTCAATTTCTAATTGGAATTGCTTTCTTCTTATATTATCTAATTCTGTTGGTAATGAATCTATTTCTGTTCTTATCATAGCTCCAGCTTCATCTATTAAATCTATAGCTTTATCTGGTAAATATCTATCTTGAATATATCTATGAGATAATTTTGCTGCTGCTATTAAAGCAGTATCATGTATTCTCACACCATGGTGAATTTCAAATCTTTCTTTTAACCCTCTTAGTATAGATATAGCATCTTCTACTGTAGGTTCTTCTACAACTACAGGTTGAAATCTTCTTTCTAACGCTTTATCCTTTTCTATATATTGTCTGTATTCATCAAAAGTTGTAGCACCTATACAATGAAGCTCTCCTCTTGCTAGTAATGGTTTTATTAAATTACCTGCATCCATGGCGCCATCAGTTTTTCCTGCTCCAACTATAGTATGAATTTCATCTATAAATAAGATTATTCTACCTTCACTACTTTGAACTTCTTTTAATACAGCTTTTAATCTTTCTTCAAATTCACCCCTATATTTAGCTCCCGCAATAAGGGAACCCATATCTAACGAGAAAATCACTTTATCTTTTAAACCTTCTGGTACATCCCCTCTAACTATTCTCTCTGCCAATCCTTCTACAATTGCAGTTTTACCAACACCAGGTTCTCCAATTAGCACTGGATTATTTTTTGTTCTTCTTGAAAGTATTCTAATTGTTCTTCTAATTTCATCATCTCTTCCTATAACTGGGTCAAGCTTATGTTTTTTAGCTAAGTCTGTAAGATTAGTTCCATATTTACCTAATGCATCATATGTTCCTTCTGGATCTTGTGTTTCTACTCTTTGATTTCCTCTTACTTCTTTTAGAATTTCCATGAAATTCTTCTTGTTTATATTATATTTATCTAATAACCTTTTAACTTCTCCATTTTTATCTACTTCAATTATTGCAAGCATTAAATGCTCTACGCTTATATAAGAATCCTCAAATTTTTTAGCTATATCTTCAGCCTTGACTAAAACTTCTTCAATTTGTCTTGTAGCATAAACTCCAGAGGAGTTAGCACCTTCTCCCAAAACCTTTGGCTTATTATCTAGTACTTTATTTAAATCTTCATCTAATGATTTAACTCTAACTCCCATCTTAGTTAAAATATTTGGTATTAATCCATCCTCTTGTTCTACTAATGCACAAAATAGATGAATTAACTCTACTTGTTGATGGTTATATTTAACCGCTACTAAACTAGCATTATTTAATGCTTCTTGTACTCTTAAGGTCATTTTATCTATATTCATGCTTAACTCCTCCTCACATTTACAACCTCAAACATATTTAATATATCCTTATATTCATATAATAATACAAAAGTCAAAGAAAGTCAAAGTTTATTTTGCTTATTTTTTTGAAAATTTTATATTTATTAATAAATAAGCTATAATTAAATTATAACTTAATTCTATTAGAAAAGAGGGGATTTTATGAGAAGAGAATATGTGAGTTACCAGGAAGATGCTCCAATTAAAATAACTTATGCAAATATACAAGAATGCCCTATTCACTGGCATAATTCTATTGAAATATTATATGTTTTACGTGGGAGTGTTAACATTAATATAGATACTGACTCATTTGAGTTACTTGAGAAAGAATTAGAAATAATAAATGTTGATGAGGCTCACAGAATTTATAGTAATGAAGATAATAAGGTATTAATATTTCATATAGATCCTTACTTTTTTGAAAAATATTATAAAGATATAAACAACATATTCTTCTATACAAATTCTACTGATGATGGCGCTCAAGAAGGTGAAGAATATGATCTTCTTAGAAATTTTTTAGCCAAACTCTTATGTGAAGCTATTCAAAAACTTGATGATTATGATAAGGAAATTGAATCAATTTTAATAGATTTATTATATCACCTTATAAATAACTTCCACTACTTAACTTATGAAAAAGAAGAGCTAAAAGAAAAAACTGAGCAATTAGCTCGATATCATAGAATTTCTAAATATATATTTAATAATTATGATAGCAATATAACTTTACAAGAAATTGCGAAAAAAGAATTCTTAAGTCCTCATTATCTATCTCATGAGATTAAATACGCAACTGGAAATAGCTTTACTGATTTAGTTAACCAAACTAGAGTTGAAGAATCTGTTAAGCTTTTATTAGATAGTGATTTGAGTATTTCAGATATATCTGATGAAGTTGGTTTTTCTCATGTAAGATATTTAAATAAAAACTTTAAAAATTATTATGGTTGTACTCCACTTCAGTATAGAAAGAAAAATAAATTAACTGAAAAAGAACTTGAAGAAATTAAAAAAATAGAAATATTAAAACTTGAAGAAGCTTTAGAATATTTATCTTCTGAATTAGATGATTATGAACGTTTTAACTATGAAAATAAGTTGTGGAAAATTCATATAAATATGGATAATAGTCTTGGAGAATTCAACAAGGATTATAGTGAAGTTATAAATTTAGATGATGCTTTTGATTTATTATTAGAAGATAATAAAAATATTCTTGAAGAAATTCAAGAAGAACTTCATTTTAATTATGTAAGGCTCGAAAATATGTTTAATAGTGATATGGGAGTATTTCCTAAAGCCGATTTTTATAATTGGAATAAAGCCAAAAGTGTAATAGAATTTTTAGATTATATAGATTTAAAACCACTTATATTAATTGATAACTCTAATTTTACTTTTGATAAATATAAACAAGTTCTAACTAGCTTCTTTGAATATTTTTCAGAGATAGATTATATTGATGTATCGCAATTTAAATTTCAATTTACACCAGCTATATCTAAAAACACCAAAAAGTCATTAAGTTCATTTTTAATTGAAGAGTATAATTTAGATGTCATTGAAAATGATTTTATATGTGATAAAAGCTTAAATAAAATTTATGATACTGCTTATATGCTTCCATATATAATTCATAATACTATTTTTAATAAAAACTCATTAAGCTTCTTAAGAGCTTTTGATGTTTTAGAAAAAGAAATAAGTCTAACAAATGAAGTATTTATAGGAGCCCCTGGACTTGTTAATGATATGGGAATTAGAAAACCATCCTATTACGCATATTACTTGCTTAGCAAATTAGGAAATGAAATAGTTGCAATGGAAAATGGATATATTGTAACTAAAAAGGACGATGAATATTGTATTTTGCTATATTCATATAATGATGAATTGAATGAAATGCAAAACTTCGAAGATATTTTTACTAAGCGTGGTAAAAGAAAAATATATAAAAGAAAAATTTCCTTAAACATTGAAAATATAAAAAAATCTTCTAGAATCATTACTTACGAGATTAGTGAAAGAGTTGGATCTTCATATAATTATTGGTTATCCATGGGTTCACCAGATAGACTTAATAAAGAGGAAAAGGAAATTCTGCACAAAGCATCTTTTCCTAAGATAGAATTTAAATATTCAAAGAAAAATGTAATACTAAATATAATTACTGAACTTAGGGGTTATGCTGCTAAGCTAATTTTGATAAAAAGTATTAAATAAAGTACAAAGAAACCAAATTTTATGGTTTCTTTGTACTTTTTTAATTTATTTATTTTAATTTTAATAACTTAAATGTACTTAAATATCAACACTTAAGTCAATGCTTTTATACTTAGATTAAACTATAATTTAATCATAATAATAAACTAAAAAAGTTTAGAAAGGATTGATTATTTAATGAGAGGCTTATTCTTTATGCCTGGTATATTATCAAAATACTCAATATTAAGCATGTTAACTGCAATTTTACATCCATCTAAATAACTGCATAGATAAAATAAAAATTCTATAGAAACTTGAAGTTTATAGTATTTATTATATATTTAATTAGAAAAAGAATAAATAAAAGGTGGCTAATCTACCTTTTATTTATTCTTTTTCTAATTTCATGGCTAAAGTAAAATACTTTAGGGAATCCTTCACTTCGCCTAGCTTATAATACATTTCTGCCATGTCTAAATATCTTTCATATCTTTTTTCTTTATTAGCAAACTTAAATAAAGAATCCAAAGATAAATTCATATACATTTCTGCTTGAATATATAGCCCCTTCTTTTGAAGTATCATTCCTTTTAAATAATAAGCTTCTTCTATTAATACTATATCATTCGTATCAATAGCTAAATTTAATGTTGTATCAGTAATTTCATATGCAACATCGTACTCTTCATTATTATAAAGAGTTTTTATACACTTATTTAAAAATTTAACATACTTCGCCTTATTATCAGGTGGAAATAAGTCTATTCCATCTTTAATCTCTTTAATGGCTTTTTCTCTTTCATTTACATAAAAATAACTCTCACCATTTTTTCCTTTTGCTAAAGCTAAAATCATTGTATTTTCCTTTTGGCATTCATACGCTAATTTTATATATTTATCCGCATCACTTTTTCTTAATTTAATACATGCAGTAGCAAAACAATGGTATATATCTCCTTTTTCAATATCACCATCAATATAAGTTATGTAATCTATTGCTTCTTTTATAGAATTATAAGTTTCTTGTAATAATCCTAATTTTTCATAAGACTTTCCTTCTTTATAGCAAATATATGAATATTTTTCTTTATCGAACTTCTCAGAATCCTTTATAAGATCCTTTGCTCTACTATAATAATTTACTGCTTCATTATACTCTTTAATACTATAAAAAAATGTAGCCATATCTATGTAGTAAGTTATTGTATTCTCACGAGTATTATTTTTTTGGTACAAATCATAATATTGAGATATTATAATTTGTATATTTTCAACCTTATTTTTTTCCACATAAAAATTAAACAGTATATGCATAAGCTCAAACGCTAAATCATCATAGGAATATTCTAAAGCATAATTTAAATTATGGTTTATCACATCATCTATTTCATCTTCTGGTATTGAATTATTTCTAATTAATTCAAGATTACTAACTATTTGTTCTTCAACATCTCTAACTAAATAATCATAATCAATTTTAAGCTTGTTAGATATATATTCTAGAATATCTTTATCTGCCTTTATTTTTCCATTCTCAATGCAGCTCATTTTTGATATGGATACTTTATCTCCACATAATTCTTTTAAAGTTATCCCTTGATATACCCTTGCTCTTTTAATTTTTTCTCCAGTTGATAATATTTCCATTTAAACCCCCGCTTGAGTTAATTTTTAAGTATTCCTATTTCCTTAAAAATATTAACTCCTTCATCTAAATATTTAGCTGCTTCAAAATCTCTTTTATTATCTATATAAAATTTTCCTATCATAATTGCTAACTGAGCAGATTGCTTCTTTAAATTGCTCGTTCTAGCTAACTTATAAGTATCTAATAAAATATATTCCGCTTCTTTAGACATTTCTTTTATTGTATAAATTCTATACCATAATATATTTAAATCTATTAATTTCTCCATATCATCTTCTTCCATATATGAAGCAATTTCTTCTAATACTTCCTCACACTTAGAAATATTCTTTAACTTAATATAATTCTCACATATATTTATTAAAGTATCTATTATCTTGTAGTCTTTTCTCCTCATTCTTATATCTTTAGATATTTCATAATGTTTAAAGGATTCCTCTATATTTTCAAACTCATAAAATAACTTACCTAAATTATTCTCTATTTCAGATATATTATTCAGTTCTTCTAATTCTTTATATACTTCCAAAGTTTTTTGAGAGTACTTAATAGCATTAGTTAGATCTCCCTTTTTATTATATTCTTCAGATATTAATAGTAAAGTTTTAGCATACTCTTCTCTATTCTGAACTTGCTCAAATTTACTTTTTGCTAAAAATGAATAATCTATTGCCTTTCCTATATTTTCAGTTTTAAAATAGGATCTAGCCATATAATAATATATTTCCCCAAGCAATGAATCATCGCCAATACTATTATCTAAGTAGACCTTTTCAGCTTGTCTTAAATAACTATTAGCAGAATGATATGCTTTTAACTTCAATGTTATTTTACCCAAATTTAAAAAAGTATTTATAATTTCCTCATAATTATTATTTTTAATAAATATTACGTTTGATGATAAGAAAAATTGCTGTGCTAAAGTTAGTTCGCCCTTAGCCATGTATATTTCAGCCCTTAGATATAGTATTTTTGCCTTTCTATATTCCAAATTATATTTTTCTACATAATATAAAGCATTTTCTATATATTTTTCTCCTGTTATATAATCTCCTGATAAAATATAAGATTCAGCAACTTGTTCATAATAAATACTAATCTTTTCAGCCTGAGTTTCTTCAGACTCCATTAAGTACTCAACTGAAGTTTGTAATGCACCTGCTAAGTATTCTAATAAATCCATAGAAGGATTAGATCTTCCTGATTCTACCAAACTTATTTGTCCAGGGGTTATCCTATCTCCAGCTAAATCTTTAAGGGTCATATCTAATTCTTTTCTTCTTCTCTTTATTTTTTCCCCTAATGCAAGAATTTCCATCAATACTCTTCCTTTTCATTACTATAAATTAATAATTTTTCAAATTTTTTGTTTTTATTCAATTATATCATAATTTAACAAATTTAAATAGTAATTGTTACTGAACTACTTTATAGATTAGATTTTTTTCGTCAAATTATAAATTTTATAATCAAATTTAGAATATTTTTTCATTTTTTATTTATTATATCATTAAATATATCTAAAATACTATAAAAATTGTAAATATTGTTATTGAATTTATATAAATTATAGTGCTATTTTAATAATAACAACAAAAAAAGAGTAGATTTCCTACTCTTTTACTTCATATAACCCATTATTGTATCATAAGCATCGCCAGCCATATTAATTGCTCTCTTACTAGCTCTTCTTATATTTCTTTGTGTCCTTCTATCTAGTTGTGGTAAAACCATAGCGCTTACTGCCATTCCTAGCATTGCACCAGCTGCCATACTTCTCATCATCTTTGCCATAATTATCACCTCTATAAATATTCTTGATTAGATATACTTATTATTAGTAATATTATCTTCTTTACTCTATGAAAATTATGGAATTTATATTATTTTTGTTTATTATATAAATATTCAGCGTACTTTAATACATCTAGCTGATTTTCTAAAGATATTTTTTTCATAAATACATTTAACTGATTTATTATTTTCACACTTTCATTTTCTATATTAGTAGGATTTTCATTAGAAGAATCTTCATTATTATATGAATCAAGTGATATGGCTACATCCTCTTCACTATTTCCTACAACTATTATTTTCTCTTCTTTTCCACTAACAATTTCTAGTATTTCTTTTTTAATTTTGTTACTAGCTACATATAATTCATTTTTATCTAGCCATTTATCAACTACTCTATCTGAAACAATTGATAATTCTTGTTTGCATTTTTCATCAGCAATTTCATTAAATAAATCACCTGTATGGCTATCAACTTTTACAAAAATAACTTCTATGCCACTATTAATTAATTCATTCATTTTATTATAGTAATTAATAGATGACTCTTCTCTTCTTTCCCAAAATCCAGTAGCATGATGGGCTATACCTTCATAATCATGGAATATAACAACTTTTTTATCCTTATTCCTTATTGCATATTCAACACCTTTTATTGATGCTTCCAATTCTCCTGCAATTTGTCTGATATTACTTTTAGTATTATCCCTTGCTGCTGACGATTCTATATATTCTATAACATTATCTCTAACTGCAACTAATCCATAAGAATACTTTTCAGAACTTATACTATAACTTCCATCAACATATATATGCAAACAATCTTCTGGATATTTATCTATCCCCTTTTTTAATAACTTACTACCTTCTTCTAAGAACTTTTTAGCTTCATTTATATCTTCAAAGCTCTTATATTTTGCCCCCTTAACACCCTTTACATATTTCAAACATTCTGCCCATGTATTAACGATTATATTTTCTACTTTTTCATTAGTAGTAAAATTAAATCCTTCTTTTATTGCATAAACTTTTTTACCCATACTCTATGCTCCTTAAAATTATCTTCAAATATTGTACATTATTTTATAATGACATGACTTCTTCCACAAAATTATAAACTTTTTCCACATTTCTTGCACCAGTAAAGTTAGTAACATATTCTATTATATTTTTAATAACTAGAACTATATCATTTTTCCCTTCCCAGTTTTCTAATATTATGTTAGTTGAAACATCAGCTATAATCCTATCAATAGCAAAAAACGCCACTGCTATTTCATCTACTTTACCTATAAAGGGAATATTATCTGGTATTATATCCGTTGGAAATGCGATATATGCAATTGCTCCTGATATTATTAACTTAGTCTTAACTGGTACTCTCTTATCTTTTAATAATCTATATAATAAAGCCGCCATATCTGGTATTATAAATAAATAATCACTATATGTCTTTATTTTTTGTGGTAATTTATTTTCTAAATATCCTCTTCCACTACTATAACAATCTTTTACTTTTTCTATATTTTCATCAATTTCTTCAATGACTTCTTCATCTTCAAAAGCTTCAGTTTCTTCCTTTTTTAAGTTTCCATCTAAAGAAATATTTATATTTGATACATCCACATTTAATATATTTTGTTTAATATGTATATCTGCAATATCTAGGTCTACATAAGGCACGTCTTTTAGTAAGCTTTTTAAATTTATAACAATTTTTCCGTCTTCATAATTTATTCCTTTTTCTTCTAATGACTTAAGCGTATATTTTAATGCCATTTTCCTTAATAAAGAAAACACCTTAATTTTAGCTATTTTAAATGAAGAAACTTCCCCATGAATAATTCCATTTTCAACTCTTTTAATTTTTACTCCAGCAATAAAATCTATTTTAAAACCTTTAACGTAGCTTCCAAATAATTTTATTTCCTCACCAATTTCAATCTTAGATAAATTTAATCCGTCTACCTTTACAAAATCATTTATAATACTTAATAAGTCCTCTCCTGTTAACGAAACCTTAACCCCTGATATATTCATAATTACCTCCTATAATACAAGTTATTTATGCATTTAAATACATGTCCAAATTTGTCCCAATTATATATAAAGCCTTGTCCTTAATATATACGTCACTTATGGATGTGTTATATAAAGCACCATCGCTCTTTACCTTATTTAAATCAATTATTATATTATTATCTTTTATATTTATATAATCTTCTCCAAGCATTTTTACAATGGCCTTTAATATTACATTACTTGCTCCCTTCAATAACCCTAAGCTAGTTATATTTAAATTTTGTGCTTCTAATATTATTTTATTATTACAAAAACTTTTTATATATATAATTCCTTTAAAGCTAGCATTTATTTTCGCCCTAATTTTCCCTGAAAATTCTACTCCATTAGTAATTTCTATATGGGTTACCTCTATTCCTTTTTCTTTTCCTTTTAAATTGATTATCTCAGTAATATCTTCTGACGTTAATACAGTTGAGTTAAGCATTTTTAAAACCTCTCCTTGCTATATTACTTGTTAAAGATATTAGTCTAATTAGTCAATAATTTAACTTAAAGTATACTCTATTTGTAAGACTTTTAAAAGATATCTTTTCAATTTTACAGATTCACCAATACTTACATTGGAAAAATATATGATTTTAATTAGACTAAATATTTTTAAATGTTACAATATTCTTAGAAATCCATCTTCTATTTAGGAGGTAATGATGAATAAAATAAAGAAAAATATAATTTGGATACCAATAGTTACTGCTATTTTTTCTACATTAGTTTTGGGATATACAAGTTTTGGCTCCAAAGCTAATCATAATAAACAATATTCAGTTTTTTTAGAAGATATAACTAGTAATAATATTTCCAAGGTTATTTTTAATAATAACTCTAATTTAACTGTATTCTTAAAAGATGGAACAAAATATTCAACAAATGATCCTGATAGTCCTACTTTGAAAGAAGAGTTATTAACACATAATATAGAAGTATTAGATCAAAATAGTACAAGTACTCCTAAAACAGTTGCTTCAAGTATTCTTTTGATATCAATTGTTTCAATTGTTTTTGTAACTATTAATAAAAGAAAACTTGGATCATCAAGCATGACTAATTTAGATGTTAAAGATTTTTCAGAAGATCAAAATGCTCTAAACTTTGATTCTGTAGCTGGTAATGAAGAAGCAAAAGAAAGCCTTATGGATATAGTAGATTTTCTTAAGAACCCTCAAAAATATAAAGATTATGGTGCTAGAATGCCAAAAGGAGTTATCCTTTATGGTTCTCCAGGTACAGGTAAAACCTTACTTGCTAAAGCAGTTGCTGGTGAGGCTAAAGTTCCTTTCTATGCATTAAGTGGATCAGACTTCGTACAAGTATATGTAGGGGTTGGTGCTGCTAGGATAAGAAATTTATTTAAAAAGGCAAAAGTTCAAGGTAAAGCTGTTATATTTATAGATGAAATAGATGCAATAGGTAAAAAAAGAGGTGGCTCTAGTGCATCTAGTGGAAATGATGAAAGAGATCAAACCTTAAATGCTCTATTAACCGAAATGTCAGGCTTTGGTGAACAAGAAGGAATAGTTGTTATTGCTGCAACTAATAGATTAGATACTCTTGATTCAGCATTATTAAGACCTGGTAGATTTGATAGACATATAGAGGTTTCATTACCTGATATAAGTGCTAGAGAAAAAATAATATCATTACATTTAGAAAACAAGCCTCACGATATCATTGATTTAAAAGATATCGCTAAAAAAACTGCATACTTTTCAGGTGCAAAACTAGAAAGCTTAATTAATGAAGCTGCAATTATAGCAGCCAAAGAAAATTCTGTCTCGCTGACTCAAGATCATATAAATAAAGCATACTCTATTGTTCTTGCTGGTTATGAGAAAAAGGAAAGAAGTCATTATCTTGAAGAAGATAAGCTATTAACTTCATACCATGAAGCTGGACATGCTCTTGTTTCATTATTAAAAACACCTGACGATAAAGTTTCAAAAATAACTATAATTCCAACAACTAAAGGTGCTGGTGGTTATACATTAACTATACCTAAAGATAGTTCTTATCAAAGATTAGATTATCTAAAAAATAGAATTATGGTACTCCTTGGCGGAAGAGCAGCAGAAGAAATTATATTCGGAAAAGATAAAATTTCAACTGGAGCTCAAGGTGACCTAAGTCAAACAACAGAAATGGCAATGTCCATGATTTCAGAATATGGCATGGGAAAAACATTAGGTTTATTAAAACTATCTAGCCTCGGACCTCTTTCAAATAGTTATGGAAATCCAATAGTTGAAGAATGTAGGGAACTTGTTAATTCACTATATGAAGAAACTTTAGAATTGCTTAAAGAGAATAAAAAAATTCTAAATAAAATAGCTATGAATCTTATAGAAGAAGAAACTTTGGACGAAAAAGAAATATACAGCTTATTTAATGAAAAAATTTAATAAATAAAAATTTAAAAGGAGCTGTTGCATAAAGTTATACCAATGTAAAATTTAAAATTAAGGTAGTATTTCATCCTGAAATACTTAAATTTATATTATTTAAAAACTACTTTCAGTAGTATTCACCTTAACTCTACATTCTAAATTTTACATTTCTAATTATGCACAGCCCCCTATTTTTCTATTGTACTTTTCTATACCAAAAAACAGTTTCCATAAAACTATCATTATAATATAAGTCGTATGAGACTCTATCTAATTCTTCTCTTTCAATTAATCTATTTCCTACAATCCTTCTTTTATATGGATTGCTAGTATTTAGCCCATCAATTTGTATCCTATAAAGAGTATTTTGATAAATGAATGTTTTAAAAATTGGCTCAGCCTCAAAAGTTAATTCTAATATTTTCATATATGTCTCTTGACCTAATGAAACCTTTTGTGAATTTTCCCTAATAATCAAGTTGTTTTAATCTTAAGATTAATTGCTCATGACTTGCTTCTACTAATTTATATAATATTATTTTTCTTTCTATTTCTTTTTGAAGTTTATCCGAATTACTAAATAAGTCCCTTACCATATTAATTGCATAAGCAAGAACACTTGCTACTCCTGCACTACCTAGCTCAAACCCCATACTCTCTGTCTCTGAAAGTTGTCCTTTCATCAGCTTATATATCTCATTACAATAAGCCCCTTTTATAATTATAATGTCATATTTATACTCTAATCCAATTAATAATTCTGATGGATTAAAAGCTTCAAATGCTGGATTTTCTTGTTCTAAAGCTATAAGTTCATCCAATACAGTACCTGGAGTTTTATTTAAAGTTTCAGCTAAAGCCATTATTACCTTATTTGAATACTTTTCTATTTTCTTATTTGTATGAGTTGCAAGCAATTGTTGACTAACTCCAGTTTTTTTATATACATCATATCTCTTACTGTTATTCCTTTGCAGATATAAATCTAAATAATTCATTCTCATTCTCCTCTTATTTTTATTGATCCATAATTATTTATTACTAAAATATTTTTTACTACTTAATTATATTATACTACTTTTCTTATAAATTGTTCCGAGACACCAAGAAATATTTTTCATAACAAAAAAACCAAGCATATATTTACTTGGTAACAAATTTAATTTATTCTATTTTTAATTTATTCTATTTTTAATTTATTTTATTTTTAATTAATATACATAAATTCAAAATTTTAATTACCTATTTTACATGGGAGTCGCGAAACGCGACTTCCTTTTTAATTCTTTATTTTAGTAACTCCAATATATTTCATAAATACTATTCTACTCAAAGCTATTTTCATATATGTCAAATAATACTGTTATTTCTACACCTATTTCTTATCGTAATCACCAACTACATTAGTCGGCTTATTTGCGAGGAAATTTAATGATAAAACAGTTCCTATTAGCAACATAAAAGTAGGTATCTTCTTCAAAAGTAACACCGACCTACTTACTTTGATATATTTTATCTAAATGTTTCAATCCATTCAAGAGGTTTACTACACAATTTCAAATGAGCTAACGAAACGTTAGCCCCTTTGAAGTCCTTGATTTTACTGCCTTAGAATAGTTTTCCTTCATTATTTTACTTTTTCATAGCTTCAACTTTTTCTCTTTTCATAACTCGGCTCCTCTAAGTTATTTCCTTAACTCTTTACTCTTTCACATTTTCACTTTTCCCATTTTCCTCAGGGTATGGAACAATATAAGCTCCTTTAAGCCCATTTTTATTTAATTTAATTAACTCTTCTTCTGCTTCTTCATAATCCCGATAATATCCTAAACAAATTCTCCACCCTTCTCTTGCTGGAGTTTTAGGTTTTTTTATTGGAATATCAATTAAAACCTTATCAACCATAGCTAAACAAGCTTTGGCTACCATGTACCCATATTTAATACTACTAAAGTTTTTCTCTATGTCTTCGTTAGATATAAATTCTGCTTCAATTATGACCGCAGGCATATTAGTTTCTCTTAGCACAGTATAACTTGCTTCTTTTATTCCTCTATCATTAGACTTTAAATTTGCTAATAGCTCATCTTTAATAAATTTTGCTAAATCTTCTGATTTACCTCCTTTTTCAAAGATTACTATTTCACTTCCTTTTATTGAATCATCAACAAAGGAATTCATATGGAAGCTAACAAAATAATCTGCATTCCAGCTATTGGCTATATTTACCCTGTCTTTTGCATCTAAATTTGCATCTGATGCTCTAGTCAGTAATACTATTTCTCCATTTCTTTCTAACAATCTTTTAGCTTCATATACTGCTTCTAAGACTATATCAGCTTCTCTTCTACCATGTTTTCCTATTGCCCCTGGGTCATTGCCTCCATGTGCTGCATCTAACACCCATTTTGCCAATTCTGTCCCTCCTATTATTTATATATAAGAATATAAATATTGTATTAATTCATAATTTAGTATACTTATAACTTCAACACTTGGTTACAAAATTAATATCTCCATCTTCATTTTTGACAAATAGAAAAATTAATCATCTTATAGTCCTAATATCTTCATTAATTATTAAAAAAACATAAAAGCTACTCCAAATTCTCAAATCTAGGAGTAGCTTTCCATTAAATTTCATTTTCTTTTACTTTATTTTTGATACTATTAATATACTTTTCAATATCTATATTTTCTCCTGATCCTTGAGCCAATATTTTATTTCCTCCACCTTTTCCCTTTATTTCCTTAATTGATTCTTTTAAAAGTTGCCCCATATTAACTTTCTCCAGCTCTTTAGAGCATGAAAATAATATATTGGATTTATTATTATTTATAGTTGCAAATAAACAAATAATATTACCTCTATCAACTAATCTATTAGCTAATTTTCTTATATAATCAATACTTCTTTCATTAAATATCTTTGTTATAATTGTCAAATCAGTTTCTTTACTTGAATTAAGGATCATATTTTCTATTTCATATTCTATAAGATCTTCTTCTAGTTTTCTTTTTAAATTATTCAAACCGTCTATGTTATTTTTTAAATTTTTAATACTATTTAATGCCTCTTCCTCATTACTACTTAAATAATTACATATATCTTTTAATACTTTATCTTTAAATAAAGTATCTTTAATTGCTCTCTCTCCAGCTAAAAACTCAATTCTAGTATTATCTTTATTTTTTTCGTGTTTTCTAATTTTAATTAATTTTAAATCTAAAGTTTTCTTTGGATGAACCCCACAACAAGCATTAATATCTAAATCACCAATTTTAACAACTCTTATTTCTTCTTCTGTATTAGGCAAATCTCTTCTTAAATTCATATTTTCCAGCTCTTTTTCGCTAGGTACTAAGCTCTCTACTAAAATATTTTCTCTTATTATCTCATTTGCCATTTTTTCAGCTTTTCTTATTTGATCTTCAGTTAAATACCCAATAATATCTACTGTGCTAATATCTTTTCCTAAATGAATACTTAATGTATTTCTATTAAAAAGTTTAAAAAAGCATCCTGATAATACATGTTGAGCTAAATGCTGATGCATTCCATCTTCTCTTCTATCCCAATCAATCTTACCTTTTACGTTAATTTGGTCTGATATATCTTCTGAAACAACATGATATATTTCCCTATTTTCTTCATATACATCTAATACCTTTACTCCATTTAACTCACCTAAATCACAAACTTGGCCTCCACCACCTGGGAAAAATGCTGTTCTATCTAAGGCTAAATGAAATTTACTATCTATTTTTTTAATACCTACAATTTTTGCTTCAAAGTCTTTTAAATATTGATCTATGTAATATAATTTTTCCATATTTTTCACCTATTAATAATCTTCCTCAACCATTAAGTATATTTCTTTTGATATATTTGCTATCATTTCATAGGCTTCATTACCCCAATCTAAAAGATATCTTTCATCTTCACTTCCATTTTCATAAGGCTCCTCACTTAAATCACCTATGTCCTTTGTTAATATTACTATTATATAAGGATCTTTAGCATATACTATTCCAAAATCATGATAATATCTATAATAATCTCCAATTTTATGCGATACTATATCATAAGGCACATATTTATCTATTCTATCATGAAATACAGTTTCTTTCATGTATTCTATAAGTTTTTCATAGTAAGGATTATTATCTGGTTTTTCATATAATCTCTTTAATACCTTATATAATTGCTCTGCAGTGATAGAATTATCATAAGAAATACTGTCATCTTCCGTTATATCTCTTAAATAATCTGTTAATGATATTTCACTTATTCTATGTAACATATTCTTAGCAACATTATCTGATTCAACAATAGATAAATAAACAGCTTCTCCAATAGTTATGTCCGGCACTTCTGGCAAGTAGTATAAAACTCCACTTCCACCTTCACTATCTGCTTCTTCATAATAAATAGTATCTTCTAATGATATTGTACCTTCAAAAACTTGATCTAAAATCATCATACATAAAGGTACTTTCGTTGTACTTGCTGCTACATAATATTTATCTGCATTTAATATATATTCCTCATTTGTATTTAGATTCTTATAGTATATAGATATATTATCCTTATAATCTCCTACTATTTCATCTATCTTTTTATCTATATTTGAACCTATCTTCTCATCCATATTTTCGTCTTTTATGCTATTTGTTATAAAATTACTTTTATCACACTCTATAACTTCCTCTTTTTTAGTACATCCTTGTAAAAATAATATGAGTATAATAATTGATAAAACATGTACTTTTTTCATCTATGCCCCCTATTTCAAAGCATTATTTTAATTATATTTTTATAATTATTATATCATATATAAATTCTTATAATTCTAAATGCAAATTAAAAGAGCAAGTAAAAGCTTATTTTCTTACTTACTCTTCCATTTTAATTTTTATATTTTACTATATTTCTTTTCAATAAATCTCTTAAATTCTTTATATTTTAATTAATTTCTAGAAAGCTGGAATTACTGATCCATTATATTTCTCTTCAATAAATTTCTTAACTTTATCTGATGTTAAAGCCTTTGTTAAAGCTTGTATTTTATCACTATCTTCGTTTCCTTTTTTTACAGCCAATACATTATAATATTTTTTTGAAGCATCGTTAGTTGCATCTTCTAAATAAATAGCATTTTCAGCTGGATTCAATCCTGCTTCAAGGGCATAGTTTCCATTAATAACGGCAATACCTACTTCTTCTAAAACTCTTGGTAATTGAGCAGCTTCAAGCTCTTCAAATTTAAGTTTCTTAGGATTCTCTGTTATATCATTTGGTGTAACTAATTCACCGTCTTTTAACTTTATTAACCCTGCACCTTCTAGTACTCTTAAAGCTCTTGCTTCATTTGATGGATCATTTGGTACTGCAACTGTCGCTCCTTCTTCTAATTCATTTAAATCCTTAATATTAGAAGAATAAACCCCTAAAGGTTCTAAGTGAATACCTTTTGTATAAGTTAAATCTAAGCCTTTTCCTTCATTAGTTTCATCTAAATATGCAATTGTTTGGAAGTAGTTTGCATCTAATTCACTTTCTGATAAAGCTGTGTTAGGTGTTACATAATCTGTAAACTCTACTATTTTTACTGTATATCCTTCTGCTTCAAGATCAGGTTTTATTTCTTCTACTATTTCCTTATGAGGAACTGGAGTAACCCCTATTGTTATTGTTTTATCTTCACTCTTTGCCCCTGTTTCATTTTCCTTATTTGCATTTCCACAACCTATTAAACTTATTGCTAAAGCCCCTGTTAATAATAATGATAAAATTGATTTTTTTTTCATTTCTTTAACCCCCTCGAAATAATTGATAATGCATAATTGACAATTGATAATTTAGGATATAACTCTTGTAGAGTTCTTTTAGTTAAATGTCTTTCATACATTTATCTTCTATATATTAATTTAATTTTTATAAACTTTATTTTGATAATTTTTTATATAGATAGTTTCCTAGCGACTGTAATGCTTGTACGATTATTATTAGAATTATTACTGTCACAATCATAACATCTGTTTGATATCTTTGATATCCATATCTTATTGCTACATCACCAAGTCCGCCACCACCTACTGTTCCAGCCATAGCTGAATATCCTATTATACTTATCACAGTTAATGTTAATCCTGATATTATTGATGGAACTGCCTCTTTTAGCATAACCTTAAAAATTATTTGTGTATTAGATGCCCCAAATGATTTGGCTGCTTCTACAACTCCTGGATCTACTTCTTTTAAGGATGATTCTATTATTCTTGCTACAAAAGGTGCTGCTGCTATTGTTAGTGGAACTATAGCTGCTGGTGTACCAATTGACTTTCCTACTATTAACTTTGTAAGTGGTATTATTGCTACCATTAAAATTAAAAATGGGAACCCTCTTAATATATTTATTATTGTATCTAAAACTCTATATATAATCTTATTAGGATTTAATCCATTTGGAGCTGTAACTACTAATATAATTGCTGGTATAAATCCTAATATAAGCGAAAATAATGTTGAGAAAAAAACCATTGCAATTGTTTTATTAAACGCTGGTATTAATATTTCTGACATTAATTAAGCACCTCCAATACCACATTTTTACTTTCTAAATATTCTATTACTCTTTCTTTATCATTTAGATCTACATTTATTACTAAGTTACCAAGCACATCTTCTCTAAATTTTTCTAATTTCCCCCAAACTATTGAAAAATCTATATCTAACTCTCTAGCCATTTTTGTAATAATAGCATTTTCTGATGATGTACTTGGAAAAAATAGCTTTATGTTAATCCCATTTGTAGGTAGTAACTCATCATCCTGCTCTCCTAAAAATTTCTTAAGAGAGATTTCTGGTTTTAAAAATAAGTCCTCTGAATTACCTTCTGCTTTTAAAATGCCCCCTTCTATTAAAGCAACTTTTTCACAAACCTCTTTAACTACCTCCATTTGATGGGTAACAATTACAATTGTTATACCTAATTCTTTATTTATCTTTGATAAAAGTGATAGTATATCTTTTGTTATTTTAGGATCTAGAGCTGAAGTAGCTTCATCACAAAGTAAAATCTTAGGCTCTAATGCTAAAGCTCTTGCTATTGCTACTCTTTGCTTTTGTCCGCCACTTAAGCTTGCTGGTTTTACATCTGCTTTTTCTGAAAGTCCTACTAAATCTAGAAGTTCATCTACTCTGTCCTTTATTCTTTCTTTCTTAAATTTATTATAGCTACAAGACTTTATTCCTTTTTCTTTATTTTCAATCTTATATTTTTTATATTCTTCTTCATATCCCCATACATCTAATGGTAATGCTATATTTTCAGATACTGTTTTTCTATTGAGCAAATTGAATCCTTGAAATATCATTCCTAGCTTTTTTCTAAACTCCCTAAGCTCTAGTCCATTCAGTTTTTTAACTTCTCTTCCCATTACTGTAATTGATCCATTTTCATAACTCTCTAGGCCATTTATGCATCTAAGTAATGTAGATTTTCCTGCCCCACTATGCCCTATAATTCCGTATATTTCTCCTTCTTCTATCTTAAGTGAAACTCCCTTTATAACTTCAACATCATTGAATCTTTTACTTAAGTTATTAATTTTAATCACAAGTCATTCCCCCTTTTATGAAACTTAAAGTAAAACAAAAAGCGCACCGGAGAATAAATCTCTAGTGCGCGTAAATTCACATATTAATCTATTCTCTCATCTATCAGCAAAAAAGCTGCAGGATTTAGCACCAAACTTAATAAGAATAAAATTTTATCTAATACAAATTAGACTTATCATTTAATCCTATTACAGGTTGCTGGGTTTCACAGGGCCAGTCCCTCCACCACTCTTGATAAGAAACGTAATCTAATTATTTAATTTTTCTATTGATATTAATATACATTTATTGGATTGGATTGTCAACCCACTACTTTAAATTTTATGTATTTGTTCCTATAAAAATTTAAACATAATAACATCCTTTTCTATGTTAATAATCTCCGCATCTGTATTTGACTCAATAAAATTAATTATATTCTCCATTGTAGAATCAACTTGTGAACTACTTGAGCATATTCCTGAAATAGCAATTACTATACTTTGATGAATATCTTGATCTTCTACTTCATTTACTGAAATATTGAATTTATTTTTTAATTTTTGAGTTATACTTTTAACCACCATCCTCTTTTCTTTTAAAGAATGTACCCAGCTTGCTCTTAATTTAACGCTCATTACTAGAACTCTCATTTTCAACCACCTACATTACAATTTTTAGATATTATATATCTTAACATTATTATGAATAAAGCTCATAGAGAATATTCTCTATGAGCTTTATTTATAATTTTTATAGGGGATTACTTTAATAATCTAGTTAAAATTATTTTATTCTGCCATATAATTTTGTTAAATCATAAATTTCTTTTGCTAGTTTATCATTTAAATCCTTTGACGAAGCTCTCCATACCCAGTTACCACCTAATGTAGAAGGCATATTCATTCTTGCATCATTTCCTAACCCCAAGAAGTCTTGCATAGTTGTTATTGCTAAGTAAGCTGGGCTTCCCCATGCTCCTCTTATTAATCCTCTTGCAATTCCTTCTTCATAAGTTAAGTTTAAATACTTCTTGGCTTTTTCTATCTCCTCTTTGCTTCCTGTAACATTGTACCATCCACAAACAGTATCATTATCGTGAGTACCTGTATAAGCTATACAGTTAACTGGATAATTATGAGGTAAGTCTCTGCTATCTCCATCACCAAATCCAAATTGTAATATTTTCATACCTGGAAAACCTGTTGTATCTCTAAGTTTCATGACATCATCAGTCATCATTCCTAAATCTTCTGCTATTATATTAACATCTCCAAGTTTATCTTTTATTGCATCAAATAACTTTATTCCAGGTCCCTTTGTCCACTGTCCAAATTCTGCTGTCTTATTACCATATGGTATTTCCCAATATGCTTCAAATCCTCTAAAATGGTCTATTCTTACTACGTCATATAACTTAAAACTTTCTCTAACCCTATCTATCCACCAGCTATACCCATCTTTATCTAAGTTGACCCAATTATATATTGGATTTCCCCAAAGTTGTCCAGTAGCTGAAAACGTATCTGGTGGACATCCTGCTACCGTTATTGGCATCATATTTTCATCAACATTAAAATACTCTGGATTACTCCATATATCTGCACTATCTTCTGCTACATAAATTGGAATATCGCCTATTATTTCAATTCCATTATCGTTAGCATACTTTTTCAAACTATACCATTGCTTAAAGAACATATATTGAACAAATATCCAATAATCAATTTCATCCTTTAACAATGATTTATAAGAATCTATAGCTTCTTTTTTTCTAAGTCTTATATCATCATCCCAATTTTGCCAACTAACTAAATTAAAATGATTCTTAACAGCCATATATAAAGCATAATCTTCTAACCAAAATTTATTTTCCTCTATAAATTTGTTTATTTCTTTATCATACTTATTTTTAGAGTTTTTATATGCTATTCTTAATACTTTATTTTTATTTATAAACAATTTAGCATAATCTACACTATTTTCATCTGAACCATAGTCTAAGGTTGAATAATCTTCCTTAGCTAATAACCCGTCATTCTCTAACAATTCAAAATCTATAAAATATGGATTACCAGCAAATGCTGAAAAACATTGATATGGTGAATCTCCATAACTAGTTTGTCCTAATGGCAATATCTGCCAATACACTTGTCCGCTTTTTTTCAAAAAATCAACGAAGGCAAACGCTTCCATTCCAAATGTGCCTATTCCATATTTACCTGGTAATGATGAAATATGCATCAATATACCACTACTTCTTTTCATAAATTTTACCTCATTTCTCATAAAACCTATTTCTATATTATAATTATTATTATATATTGAGAATTATTTATAATAAATTATTAATCTATTATATTAATACATAAGAGAGATTTACTTATATGCCTGAGGGCTATAAACAATTTATTTTAAATCTATATATTATATATAATCTATTCATGATAAAAGTTTTCATAATATCATGAATAGATTAATTTTCATTTACTTATCTTGAAATTTGTTGATTCTCTTTCAATCAGCTCTGTATTCAGTATAACGTGTTTATTATCAGTTTTATTAGCTATTAAATCTAGTAATAAATCTACGCTTATCTTCGCCATTTCTACTTTAGGTTGTATTACTGTTGTAATTGCAGGATTATAAAATTCACTAATGTCCATACCATCAAATCCAATTATTGCAACATCTTTTCCTACTTCTAACCCATTATCCTTTATAGCCTTTGCACACCCTACAGCCATTATATCTGATATAGCAAATATAGCTGTAACGTCTTTATTGTTCTTCAATAACTTATCTGTTTCTTCATATGCTCCTCTATAATCATAATGTCCTAGAATTTTATAATTTCTATTAAATTCAATGTTATTTTCACTTAATGCCTTTTTATAACCAGCTTCTCTTAGATATCCAATTCCAAAGTCATTTTCATCGCCTAGCATTATAGCTATATTTTTATGTCCATTATTTATTAAATACTGTGTAGCTGAATAAGCAGATTTTTCATTATCTATAGACACTGATGAGAAATTAGAAAACTCTTTTCCATATTTATGATTTATTGAAGTTAATACAACCGGTACATTTATATCATTAAAATCATCATTTTTTACATCTGTAAAGTTTCCTCCTAAACAAATTACCCCTTGTAGCCTCTTTTCCTTTATCATGGATATTAAGTTATTCATTTCATCATCACTTAAATAATCATGATGCTCTAAAATCATAGAATATCCAGCTTTAGAAATCCTTTTACTTATTGAGTCTAACATTTCTGAGAAGAATGGATTAAAAACCCCTTTTATTAATACTCCAATACTATTTGTATTATTTTTTTTAAGGTTCCTAGCACTATTATTAGGTACATAATTATTTTCTCTTATTACCTCTAATACTCTTTCTCTAGTTTGTTCTTTCACATCTGGATGATTATTTATAACTCTCGAAACTGTACTAACTCCTACCCCAGCAATTTTTGCAATATCTCTTATGTTTATCATAATTCCCTCCAAATTCCGACAAATTATTCGGTATCGTTTCCATTAATTTCTACATTTATTATACCATAAGATTTAATTTAAGGGTAAAATCATTATTCTTTTACTGAACCTGAAACTAATCCTGTTGCTATATATTTTTGTAAAAGCATAAATATAAATACTATTGGTAATGATGCCATTACTGCTGCAGCTGAATACATTGTCCAGTTTGCAGAGAATTGATCTTTAATAAATTTTTGTAATCCTGTTATTATAGTTTGCGCTTCTGCATTCTTTAATATTGCTGATGATATCATAAACTCACCATAAGCACCTATGAATGCAAATAAGAATATAACTATTAACATATTTCTAAGTAAAGGTAATATTATTGCTGAGAATACCTTCCAAGTTGATGCTCCATCTATATAAGCTGCTTCAACTAATTCATCAGGGATTCCATCTACTGCCCCTTTTAAAAGCCATATATTATATGCACTACCACCAGCTAATATTAATATTAATACCCATGGTTTATTAGTTAAATTATAAGTAAAAACTATTCCAATTATTGCTGGCAATGCCATAGCTGCTGGGAACATTTGAAGTATTAGTAAACTCATAAGTCCATTTTTTCTTCCCCAAAATCTTAGCTTTGAAAAAGCAAATGCAGCTGGTACTGATAAAAGCAATTGAACCAATGCTACAGCTGTACAGATAATTAATGAATTCTTAAGCCATAATAAGAAATTTGTCTTTTCAAATACTCTTCTATAATTTTCTAAAGTCCATTCCGCAGGGAAGAAAGTTGTTTGACTAAATGCTTGACCTTTTGCCATTGACGCAGAGACAACTGCCACTATAGGGATTAATGTTATTGCTATCATTAACCATAAGAAAATTCTTCCAAGCCAAGCTGTTCTAATTTCATCAGATCTTAATTTCTTTTTATATACTACTTTATCCTTTTTTATTGATAGACTCTTTAAATTTACCTCTGTTTGCATATTAATCAACCTCCTTAAACTGACCAGATGCTTTCATTTGAACAAATGAAATTGATGCAATTATTATAAATATAATTATACTAAGTGCTGATGCAATATCAAATCTTCCGAATTGAATTGAAAGCTTGTAGTTTACTGATGCTAGTATATCTGTATAACCTGCAAATTGTGTTGTCAATCTTGGAGGGCCACCTCCTGTTATTAAGAAAGCTGAACTGAAATTATTAAAATTAAATGCAAATGATGAGATTATAAGTGGATAAGCTGTCTTAGCTATTGATGGTAAAGTTATATTTGTGAACTGTTTCCACTTACTTGCTCCATCAACCATTGCTGCTTCATAATAAACTTCTGGTATTGCAGATAATGAACCTAAACAAACATTCATCATATACGGAAATCCAAGCCATATATTAACTATTATTATACTTAGCCTAGCTAAATTTGGATCTGTTAACCACTTTATAGGCTCTTGGATTATGTGTAATTGCATTAATAAGTTGTTTATTTGTCCATAACTTCCATTAAATAAGCCTTGGAATGATAAAATTGCAACTGATACTGGTAATGCCCAAGGAAGTATTAATATTCCCTTATATATTCCTCTTTCTCTTATGTTAGGATTATTTAAAACTAATGCTATAACTAATCCTAAGAAGAAACATCCGAGAGTAGATATTATTGCAAAAATCAATGTCCATGCAAATACAGGTAAAAATGTTTCTTTAAAAGGTCCTGTCAGAACCTCTATAAAGTTAGAAAAAGCTACAAAATTAATTTCACCTTTTGAAAACTGAGTATAATCAGTAAAAGCATAGTATACTGTTGATAGTACTGGAAGTAGTGTGAATATAAATATTGAAATAAGTGCTGGTGCTAAAAAATAATAAGCTTTACGACTTTTACTCTTCATGCCCATTTAAAATCCCCCTTTATCTTATATAGAGATAGGTTAATACACCTATCTCTATTTAGCTACATATATTATTTTATTTGTTTTATACCTTCTTTTACTTGATTTACTATATTTTCCCCAGCTGTTTTAGCATCTATTGATCCTGCTGTTAATAACTTTAAGTTGTTTGCTGCTGGTTCCCACATAGCTTGAACTTCTACTATGTTTGGCATTGGCATAGCAACTTTTGCTTGTTCCATAAATGCCTTAGTATATTCATCATCAATTACGTAATCTTTAGCTACAGGAATTCTGCTACCAGTTTTATATACTACATCTTGTCCTTTATTAACGAATTCTTCCATAAGTTTCCAAGCAGTATCTTTATTTTTGGAATTTTCATTAACAAATGAAGTTTGAACACCTAAGAATGTTTGTGGAGCTTTACCATTTAAAGTTGGCATTGGAACTACCCCAAAGTTTAATCCAGCTTCTTTAGCACCTGAAACATCCCATGGACCTGAGAAGTAGAACCCAGCTTTACCTGATGTAAAGTCACCCTTAGCTATATCTCCAGTGATATCTGCTGCCATTAATTTATCCTTATTAACTAAATCTGAAATAAATTGAAGTCCTGCTACTGCTCCTTCATTTCCAAGACCTATATCATTTGGATCTAATGTTCCATTATTATTTTTATAAACATATCCGCCGCCAGCTGATAAGAATGCATATGAGAAGAAGAAATCGTTAACGTTATATTCAAATCCAACTTCTTTTGCCATTGCAACTAAATCTTCCATAGTCTTTGGAACTTCTTTAACTTTATCTTTATTATAGAACATTGCTGTTGTTTCTTGAGCAAATGGAACTGCATAAATTTTACCACCTATAGTAACTGCATCAACTATACCTTGAGAAGTATATTTATCAGCTGAAACCATTCCTTCTGGAACCTCAGCAATTACACCTGCTTTTTGGAATGTTCCTAAATTATCATGTGGAACACCTAATACAAGGTCTGGACCATTATCACTTTGAAGAGCTTGAATCATGTCTTGGAACTTTCCTTGGTCTTCAACAACATTAATTTCAACGTTATTTTCTTCTCCCCAAGCCTTAGCTACCTTTTCAAATTCTTTAACTTCATTAGTAGTAAAGTGTGACCAAACTGTTAAAGTTTTCTTTTCACCATTAGTAGTAGCTCCTTTTTCATCTTTTCCGCCACAACCAACTAAAGAAGTTGCAGCAATTACACCAGCAATTAAAACTGCTAATAATTTTGAACGTTTTACCATAATAAATTCCTCCCAAAATCTAATTTTAGATTTTTATATTTATAAACCCTTTTAGGTTTATTAACTAATTTGATGTTAATGTTTACAGGCAACCTTACCGGTACCGTTACCATAAAATTTTATAAGTTACTCCTATGCCATGATTCCTTCCACAATAGAAATAAAATTTTAAATTCTACTGCCTCATTGAAATTCGATATATCATAATTGACTATTTTCTTTATTTTATCTATCCTATAAAATAAAGTATTTCTATGAATGTATAACTTATCTGCAGACTCACTTATTTTTAGACCTTCACTAAAAAATATTTCTATAGTCTTTATAAGATCGTCATCTAATTTAGAGAAAGTATCATTAAATTGCCTATATATTCTATTAATTTCTTTTTCTTCTACGTTTTTTATCATTTTTTCTAGAAGCAATGAATTTTCGGTATATATTTTTGATGGCAATTCATATTTTAAGCAAATTTCTAAGTTTGCTTTAAGATACTCAAACTTTTCTTTTAATTCATTATACTCATCAATATTACAATAACTTATATAACATTTCTCAGTTATATTCTTTTTTATTCCTAGAAGAATTTCTTTAATGCTATCATCACTGATATCATTTTTACTTATTACAAGAATATATTCATCTTGAATGACTATTATACTCTCATCTTCTAAATGTTTTTTCTCTATTAACTTTATAGCCTTAGACTGCTTGTCCTTTAAATAAATAAGTATTAATTTAAAAGGCTTGTCTTTTATCACTTCTTTTAGAATATCATTAGAAAATTCTTTTCCCTTTATTATATCTGCTATTATTTCTTCTTTCGATTTCACTGCATTGCTTAACTCCTGTTCTAAACAGTATTTTAGCAAACTAATACAGTTACTGTAATTTTCATATGTTTCTAACAGCAACTCTTCTGTTGGCATTTTCAAAATACTACTTACAATTTTCGAATTATTTCCTTGTAAGAAATTAGCTATTACAGATCCATCTTTTTCACTTATCTTGAAGGGAATTTGAATTTCTTCACTTATTTTTTGGAAAGAGTTTTTTAACCCATACATAAGCTTCCCCCATTATAAAACAACTTTATATTTTCTTATTTCTCCATGAAACAGGTAACGTTTCCAGAAAATAATAAATTGTTTTATCTTTATTCTTTATCTTAACTTGATTATACTCTTGCAATCGTTTTTATTCAATAGTATTTTATCACAATTAGATGCATATTTTTTGTAATTTTTCACAAAATCTATTACCCATCCTTTATATATCAATATAAAAGGCTAACTAAAAAAATTCCAAAATTAATATTTTTAGTTAGCCTTTTACTCTATTTCATTTTTTTCATAGCTTTTTTCATATCATTCATCATATTTTTCATACTTTCCTTAGCATTCTCACCCATGTCCCCAACTTTATCTGCTAACTCTGATATTTCTTCTGCTATTTCCTGAGTCATCTTTCCTGACTTTACTTGTTTATATAGTCTTTTCATTTTATTTTCTATTTCTTCCATAACCATAATTTATACCTCCTAAATGAATATATTATTATATTTTGCTTTAAAATTAAATTTATACTCATTAAGAGGATTTAATTATTGTAGCTCTATTGACTCTTCTTTTCTATCTTTTATAAATGTAACTATTGCAGGTATAATTGAAATTATTATAATTGCAATTACTATTATTGAAAAATTACTTTTTACTATTGGTAAGTTTCCTAATGCAAACCCTCCGATTAAAAATAATAGCACCCATAAAGCCCCACCAATTAGATTATACTTTATAAAACTTTTATAATTCATCTTAGTTACTCCAGCAACAAAAGGAGCAAATGTTCTTATTATTGGTATAAATCTAGATAGAACTATTGTTATAGCTCCATGTTTCTCATAATAATTATTTGCCTTTATTAAATAATTTTTATTTATGAATTTCACCTTTTCCTTTTCCATTATTCCACTTCCAATTTTTTTACCTATGTAATAATTAGCAGTATCACCTAATACAGCTGCTACGTAAAATATGATAAGTAAACTAACTACATTCATTGCACCTATTGCTGCAAGAGCTCCTGAAGCAAAAATTATTGAATCTCCAGGTAAAAATGGAGTTACCACTAATCCAGTTTCAAGAAATATTATTATAAACAATACTGCATATATCCATATTCCATAATTTGCAGTTATTACACTTAAATATTTATCTAAATGTAATATAATATCTACAAACTTTAACATTAAGTTCATATCGTTACCCTCTCGCTTAAATTTTTATTAACAATCTAATTATATAATTCATAACGAATGCATATATTACATAATTATTAATAAATAAAAAACTACCATGTTCATGATAGTTTTTTTATTTTTATATTATTTATAACTTCTATAGTAGCTAAGCTACATGAAATTCCTAGTACTATTCCTCCAATTATATCTGATGGGTAATGTACAAATAAATATAATCTTGAAAATGCAACAAGAGCCGCAAAAAAATAAAATAAGTATCTACACTTCTTTATGTAGTATCCAAGTACCACAGCTGCAGCAAATGAAGATGCAGTATGTCCTGATGGAAATGAATATGATAAAGGCGCCTTAATTATTATTTCTATATCTGGAAAAGTTATAAAGGCTCTTGGCCTTTGTATAATATTTTTTATAATTCCTTCACCAATAATACTTGTTACAGCTAAAGCAATTAACATTGTGAATCCAATTTTTCTGTATTTTTTACTTATTAATAAAATTATACCTATTACTATCCATACAAATCCTCTATCTCCTAGTTTAGTTATAAATATCATCATGGAATCCATTAGAGGACTTGAAAAATAATTTCTAATAAATCGTAATATACTTATATCTATTAAATTTATATACTCCCACATATTTCCCCCATTATTTTTGAACCTATAATTTACTTTCCATATATAGAACTTCCCTCTATATTTTTTCTTTCTGCATTCCTCATATTTTCTTCTCTTAGCTTACTTTGTTCATTTTTGATTAAAGCTATATCTTGTATACTATCATTAGAGTAGTATAACATATATTCATTACTATATGATTGCTCATCTTTTCTTATTCCTTCATTATAGATCTTTTTTATAGCTTCTACAACTCTAGTATCACCTTTAAATCCATTTACATCATATCCTTCAACAAAACTCCATACAGCAATTTGAGTTGCAAAATATGCTTCTTCTTCTGAATAAAGCTTTAATTCACTATAACTTTTGCTTGGATAGCCTGAAGCTAGTATTCCTGCTAGTTGCTTTGTTGCATATCCATTTTCCTTAAATGTTTCTCCCTTTGGATAAGACTTATCTATCTCCAAGCAATATCCTATTTGATTTGTTTCTACTTCCCTTATCATTTTTGCTTTAATATTAAAATTTTCATATTCAACTTCACCTACATAATAATTATCAGTTGTTATTTTAACTTCATTGTTAAGTTTAGTAGCCCAATAACTATAGCTCCAATTACATAATATTAAAGTTAACCCAACAATAATTAATACATTTTTCCATTTACTTTTCATTTTATCCCTCCTACTAGCTGTCTCAATACTATTTTTATCAATTTACAGCTAAATATACTAATTAAGAGGGTTAATTTTTAACTCTTACTTTGCTAATAATCACCATATTATATGCATAATTACTTTTGTATTCACTAAAAATAATTAAGGTAGCATCAATTTATTTCTGATGCTACCTTAATATATATTTTACACGAATATTTAATTCTTTTTGAATTCCTTATTCATTTCTATAAGCTCTATTGCTATATCTTTTATAGTTTCTGCACTTATTAGTTGATCTTCAGCGTGCATTATTATTAAAGAAAACTCAAGCTTTTCACCATTTGCTTCCTTATGAATCAATCCAGAATGTGCATGATGCCCCTCTAATAAAAACCCTTTAGCCTCTTCTATTTTCTTTTCTGCTTCATCATAATTACCATTTCTAGCTTCTCTTATTGCTTCCATAGCTAAAGATTTAGCCATACCTACATTGCTTATAATTTCAAATGCAACTAATTCTAGTTCATTCATTTCTTATTCTCCTAACTGTTACATAGTTTCTGTATTTGAATTTAATTCTTCTTGTGCTTTCATAGCTGCCTTATTAGATGCTATAACGAAAGGTGCATAAATTAATACACTGACTGCTAGACACACAAATCCTACTACAAGTCCCATAAATACTCCACCAGTTCCTATAAACGGAATAAGTGGTCCTGGAGTAGTCCAAACAGCACCATAAGCTATAGGTGGAATAATCTTAAGCACTATTGCCCCATATCCAATAAGAACATTTACTATAGGTACTAATATGAATGGTATTATATATATTGGATTTAAAACTATTGGTAAACCAAATATTACTGATTCATTAATATTGAATAATCCAGGTCCTATAGATAATTTAGCAATATCTCTTTGATCCTTTGCTTTAGAGAATATGAATATTGCTATAAGTAATCCAAGTGTCATACCTGAACCACCATAGTTAGCAAAAGCATCAGTTAAAACCCAAGTTGTTGGGTATGGTGCACCCCATGCTGTTCCATTTGCTTGTGCGAAAGCTATGTTAGCTGCATTTGGTTCAGCAAACATAGTTTCTCTTACTGCTGCTATAGTATTAGGTCCATGAATACCCATTATCCATAATAAATTTGATACTAAAACCATAATTACTACTGAGAAGATGTTATCTCCAAGTTTAGTTAATGGGGCTTGTAATACATTATAAATCATAGTATGAATTCCGCCACCATTAGTAATTTTACCTAATATAAAGTTAAGAATTGAGAAACCAACTGTTACTATTATTATAGGTAATAATATTTTAAATGTTCTAGATACTGCTGGAGGTACTTGTTCTGGCATCTTAATTTCAAGTTTAGGACTCTTAGAAAGCCTTGATAAAAATTCACCTACTAGTAATCCAACTATTATTGAAACGAATAGACCTTGAGGTCCCATGTATTGCATTGTAATACTTCCATCTACTGCTGATGGGTACATTATAAAGAATACTGATACTGAAGTAAGTCCAGTTAATAAGTCATCTGCACCTAAAGATCTTGCAAGATTCCTTGCTATTAAAAATGCTATAAAGATTGCTAAAATGTTTAAAGATCCATTTAATACAGGCGCAAATATTGCTTGATAGTCTGCTAAATTAGGAATTAAATCTCCTAAGTGAATAAGTTTTGCTATAAATCCATTAGGATCTAATAAAACGTTATTTAACAATACCATTAATGAACCTGCCATTGTTAATGGGAAGGTTAAGATAAATGCATCCCTAATTGCAACAATATGTCTTTGTGCATTTAACTTTGTTGCAATTGGAACAAGTATTTTTTCCATGCTGCTTTCTAATTTCGTCATAACGCTCATTGTTTTTCCCCCTTATATTTTTTTATTTATTAAACCTCTTGTTAAATTCCAAGAGTTTTTAATACTTGATCTAATATTACTTTTCCATTCATTGTTCCATATAATCTCATATCTATAACTTCTACAGGTATTCTACCCTTAACTAAAGCATCTACTTGTGGTTTTTGGAACCTTACTTGTGGTCCTAATAAAACTATATCAACATTATCAATTACCCTTGAACATTCTGAAACTGGTAAGGCATCAATATTAATTTCTATTCCTTTTTCCTTTGCTGCTGCCTTCATCTTATTTACTAAAAGACTTGTAGACATTCCCGCTGCACATACTAATAAAATATTTTTCATAATAATTCCTCCTAAAATTTATTTTTAATATAATTAAAGTTCTTCTCCATTAGTTGCTATTACATTTTTATACCAATAGAAACTCTTCTTTTTAATACGTCTTAAATCCTTTTCATCTTTTTCATCTCTATCTACATAAACAAAGCCATATCTCTTTTGATAGCCATTAAGCCAGCTTAATAAATCTGTAAATGACCATGTACAATATCCTAGTAACTCTACTCCATCTGTTATAGATTCTTTGCAAGCTAAAATATGATTTCTTATAAATTCTATTCTATAGTCATCATTTATAATATCGTTATCTTCAAGCTTATCAAATTCACCTAACCCATTTTCAGTTACTAATATTGGTAGCCTATACCTGCTATTTATTCTTCTTATCCCTATTCTAAGACCAGTTGGATCGATTTCCCAATCCCAATTTGTTCTTTCTAAATTAGGATTTTTTATAGTTTTAAAATTTCCTGGAATTCCATAATCCTTAGATGTTCCTTTTTTTCCTGATGTATTTATTTCTTCAAAATTACTTATTCCATCTATAGAATTTGCCTCTACTGTTTCACTTCTATAATAGTTTATTCCTATAAAATCAGGCTTTCCTCTTTCTAAAAGCTCTAAATCTCCATCTTCAATCTCTGGAGCTATTCCTTCTTTTTCATACCTACTTAAAGCAAAAGCTGGATAGTTACCAAAGCAATATACATCTAGCCACCAGTGACAGTTCATATCCTCAGCATTTTCTCTTGCTAAAACATCTTCTGGCTTACATGTATAAGCATAATTAGGAGTAAATGCAAAGCTTGGACCAATCATTCCATTAGATACATATTGCCTAAAAGATTCTATTGCCTTTGCATTTGCTAAACTTGCAATATGATTTGCTTTAAGCATCCTTTTATCATCTTGTATCTTTGGTGGATGTATTCCTATCTTATATCCTAAAAGTATAAATACATTTTGCTCATTTAAAGTTATCCAGTACTTAACTCTATCTCCATATCTCTTATAAAGTGTTATGCAATAATTATTGAAATCATCTATTATCTCTCTAGATTCCCATCCTCCATATAACTCCTGGAGATGTTGTGGTAAATCCCAGTGATATATTGTAATAATTGGTTTTATATCGTTAGCAATAAGCTCATTTATAAGGTTATCATAAAACTCTAAGCCTTTTTCATTTACCTTACCTCTTCCTTCTGGATAAATCCTGCTCCATGATATTGAAAACCTATAGGCTTTTAATCCCATCTCTTTCATTAAAGCTATGTCCTCTTTAAACCTTTTATAATGATCTACGGCGACCTTTCCATTAGTTCCTTTATAGGTTGTCCCAGGCAATTCAGTGAAGGTATCCCAAATACTTAATCCTTTTCCATCAATATTATAAGCCCCTTCAACTTGATATGCTGCTGAAGCACTTCCCCATAAAAAACCCTCTTTAAATTTATCTAGCTTTTTATGAATCAAGATTCCCTCCTCCCTTCTTGCTTGTTGATTATATTATATATTAAAAAATACTCTTTGTAATCATTTGCATACATTAAAAAACACACTTCCAGCTTATATAATTTGTTCCATAAATATAACAAATTGTTTTAACTAAAGTAAGTATTTAATATACTATTTTAATGTTTATATCTATAAAATAGAACTATTAAATAACACCATATTTCTTACAATTTACTATCAAAGTTCTATAAAACATAAATATATAAAATTTATTTTTAAAATTATAAAGGATAGATGCTTTATATCTATCCTTTATAATTTCTATACAGCTTCCTGCCGATAGTTTCAATAATGTATAATGCTGGAATTTGTGTCGTTATATCATGTTCTCCATTCTTTTCTTCTTGAACATAATATCCAATATTTATATCGCATATTTTGGCTAAAGTCGAATCTTCATTATTAGTAATGCTTATCGATTTACATCCTTTTCGCTTTAAGTTATTCATATGCTCTATTACTGTTGGTGTTTCACCAGATACAGAAAATGCAATAGCAACATAATTTTCTGTACATTTAATATTAATTGGATAAAACGGATCATCTATATATATAGCATTTCGTCCTATTGCAGAAATATATCTTGCAGCATACTTTGATAGTATACCTGAAAAACCTATTCCAACAAAAATTATATTACTTGCTTTATCTAATACATCACAAACTCTATCTATCTTATCTCTATAATCCTTAGTTTGTGCTTTTTTTAAGAAATCTATTATCATTGATGTATTATCAGTTAAATGCTTTTCTTTTCCTTCTTCTATATACATCTTAAATTTTAATTTAAATTCTGAAAAGCCTTCACAATCTAGCTTTTTACAAAACCTTAAAATTGTAGTTGTAGATACATGAGCTTCGTTTGCTAATTCTCTTATTCTCATGTAAATTACTTTTTCACTATTTTTCATTATATAATTATAAAGTGATAATTCTAACTCATTTAAATTTTGTATTTTATTATAGCTAAACATTGCTCATCTCCTTTTCCTAGAAATAATCTTTTAATTATTTCTACATATATTAATATACATTAAATATTTATATTTTTTATTTTCAAAAGGCTGAAATCTATCTATTTAAGACTTCAGCCATGTAAATATAAGTATATTTTATTATACTTAAATATCTTCTCCTCTAGTTTCTATTATATTTTTATACCAATGGAAAGATGCCTTTTTCTTTCTCTCTAGGTTATTTTTATGGTCTACATATATAAATCCATATTGTTTTTTATAACCATTCAACCAGCTTAATAAATCGATAACTGACCATGCATAATATCCTTTTAAATTTATTCCTTCTTTAATTGCATTTTTTACAGCTTTTAAATGTGCTTCAATAAATTTAATTCTAGGTATATCTACTATTTCATCCTCTATAATAGGATCTTCATCTCCTAATCCATTTTCAGTTATATATATTTTTACATCTCCATATCTTTCTTTAAGCATTCTTAGTCCATCTAAAAATGCTTCAGGAGATATCTCCCATCCCCACTTAGTATATTTTTTATCCTCCATTTTAACTGTTCTATAAAAACCATCAAATGAAGGGTTTCCTGGTGCTCCTGTTGAATTTTCTCTATTTCTTTCAACTTCTTCATCTATATTATTTTTCATTACCCTTTGAGGCTGATAATAATTTAGTCCTATAAAATCATTTTTATCTGAAGCATTTTTAATTATCTCTAATTCTTCCTTATTCCAATCAATTTTAACGCCGTGCTTACTAATTATATCTACAACATATTTAGGATATTCACCTTTTAATATAGGATCATAGAACCAATGTGTATCGATTTCATTTGCATGCTTAGCTGCCAATATATTTTCTTCCTTATCATCTATACTAAATGCTGGAGAAAATACATGAGTAATTCCTATCTCACCATATTGTTTTAACTTTTTATATAAATCAACTGATTTCGCATGAGCTAAAAATACATTGTGGGTAGCTTGGAAATATTTATTTAAATCTCCAACTATAGCTGGTGGATGTGCTCCTGCCAAGTATCCTAATCCACAAAATACAACTGTTTCATTAAATGTAATCCAATGCTTAACTCTATCTCCAAAAGCTTTATAACAAATTTCAGCATAATTTAAAAATGCATCTATAGTTTCTTTATTTGTCCATCCACCCTTTTCTTCTAGAACTTGTGGTAAATCCCAATGATATAAAGTTACAAATGGAACTATTCCATATTTTAGACATTCATTTATTATATTGTTATAAAATTCTATGCCTTTTGGATTTACTTCTCCAACACCATTTGGTAATATTCTAGGCCATGAAATTGAAAATCTATATGATTCTAATCCCATTTCTGCCATTAGCTTTATATCTTCTTTATATCTATGATAGTGATCTATTGCAATATCACCATTAGTACCTTCAAAAGTTTTTCCTGGAATCTTAGAAAATACGTCCCAATTTGAAAGCCCCTTTCCATCTTCATTCCATGCTCCTTCTACTTGATATGATGCAGATGCTGCTCCAAATAAGAAATCCTTTGCAAACTTCATTTATTTCTTCCTCCCATTTATAAAAATAAGCTTAATTTTATTTCAATATGTTATTTTACGTGAAGTGTATAATAAAGACTCATTCCATACTTTGATTTTGTTTTAAATTCTGATTTTAAATAAGATTCTAATTCATTAGCAGTTAAACCTGTTTCTGCTGAATAAACTATTTTTATTCTATTACTATCATCAAGCACTGTAAGCTTAACCTTATCATCTTCAAAATTATCAAAGAATTCTCTTATAAATTTCATTTGAACTCCGTTTATTTCTACTTTATACATATCCTTGTCCCCCTACATTATTCTTTTTATAAACTAATTTTACAATATTTTTTTTAATAAAACTTATTTTTATAAATTAATAAAACAAATATCATTTTTTATAATTTGTTTTATTTTTGTAACATATTGTTATATTCATTGTAGCAACATTTTCCATAAAAATATACTCTTAATTTTATGAAACTTAATCAAATTTATAAATATATACTTTATACATTAAATATAAAATAATATATATTTATAAATATTACCTAAACCACCTCAAGTATACTTAAAATATTTTAATGTAATTAGTTAATAAAAAAGAGAGTTATAGAATTTTATAACTCTCCATTTTCTATATTTTAATTATCAAATAAATTTCCACCTAATCTCCACAAGCTAACATCATAGCCCTCTTCTTTAATAATTTCAGATAAGTATTCTAATGTAACTTGATCTGCATACCATACTTCATGTTTAATATTTTCTTTATCCTTATAATTAAAATATAAATATTTGCTTTTATCATCTCGCTTAGCTTCTATGTTATTTTCAATCAATATTTGTTTAGCTTCAATTTCTGATATTGATTTAGTGTTGCCATTATCTTTCCAATCAAACCCACCAGTTGGAATTGCAAAACTTTTTTCACCAGGAACTACCTTCATCTTATCTATTAACTCTTTAATAAACTTTTGGTTTGTTTTTTCTCCAGCTGCACTAAAGCCTCCATGCAAATTATAACACATCATTACATATGTAGGTCCCTCAGTAAAGTTAAGCTTATCTATAGGCGCATTCGGCTCTAAAACTACTCTTAATTTCAAATTATTATTTAAAGCTTTATTATATAATTGATTTATAAATAATATATAATTTTCCCATAATCCCAAATCATCTTTAATTTGCTCATAATCAATTTCAATACCATCAAATTCATATTCTTTAGCTAAATCAATTATATCACTAATATGCTTTTCTCTAGATAATTTATCACTAAGCAAAATATTTAATATCTCTTTGTCCTTTAGTGAAGATGTACCATCATCATTAACTACGTCATTTACAATAGTTATATATTTTTCATAGTTATATGACTTTGTCTTATCATAATATACTTTTAATTTTTCAGGAATAATTAAATCGTTGTTTTGATTAAAATTAACAGCAAAGTATGAAATACTACTCAACTTATCATTTAGCATATTTATTTCGCTATCTACATTTAAATCCCAATAAACTATCCATGAAGATAAATTATCTATACTTTGAAAAATATCATTATTTTTCTCCTGAGAAATTATATTTGGACTCTTAATAGTACTATCCTTATTTAATGTCTTTTTTAAGAAGATAGCTCCAACTAATAAGATAACAATTCCTATTAAAATAAATTTTCCTTTATGTTTGTTAATATTCATTTTTACCTCTTGTTTATAAATATTTTATAAACCAATTTATAACCTTATTAAAGTATTTCTTTACATTGTATTTTATCAGATCCACTCCTTTTAAAGATGAATCGTATAATATTGTATCATTTATGTCAGATATCTTAAGCTTTTTAAATACTCCATCATATACATCGTCAGCTATATTTCTTTGACTATATCCATATTCTCCCCATTCTGATTCTAGATAAATACCACCTTCATTTGTATTTCTGACTTCTAATCCCTCTACTATAAGATTTCCATCTAAAGTCAAATTAAGCTTATTATCATTTATATTTATATCTATTTTTTTACTACCTAACTCTTTTATATCAATATCATCAATACTCTTGTCATCATTTAAATCTAGAGAATATAGTATTTCTTCATTTCCATTTAAGGTTTCTATAACCTCAATATTATTATTAACAAGCTTAACGCACAAACTATTTTTTAAATCATCACTTGTTCTAAAATATATAGCTTGAGAACCTATAACATTTCCATTTAACTCTGCTGAAATTTTAAAATCTTTATACTTATCACTACCTAATAATTTAATAAGCCCAGTATCTTTTGGCAATGATGTTAATATTATAGTATCATCAATAAATTCTGCTTCTCCTTTTATTTCTTGAAAATCTTTTGCTTTTTCTTCATCTCCAACAATAAAATCTATATTTTCTTTAGTATCATCCCATATCCTCATTAATAAATGATTAGTTGACCAATATGCTTGCGGCTGTATTCTTGTTAAATCGTAAATGGAGCTCTCTCTTGTATTTAAAGAATAACCTTCTCTGTTGAAATTCATGTTAAATAATTCTTTAATCCATTTGCCATTTATTAAACTAACCTTATCATTTGTTCCAAATTGTCCTGTATTTGAATGCATAAGAGAATATAAATTTGGTACATTTCCAATCTCTTTAGTATAAATTTTTGATAACTCTTCATAATCACTATTAATACGATCTTCCATTTCACTATAAGTTTCCATTGGAATATTATATTCATCTCTTATAAAGTCCATTAAATAATGGTTATAGTTTCTATTGATTGTATCTGATAGCTTTGAAAACTCCAGTGAAGTTAATTGACCTAAATATTTATTATCTTTATCAAAAACATTTATATACTCAAGTCTATAACCATTGGTGCCTAGTTCCCAATAAGAACTATCAACTAATTCTAATAAATCCTTTGGCATTAAAAACTTAGGATCATTTTTTTCAAACTTATCTGCATAAGTAAGCATTGTAGCCTTATAATTATATTTTTCCATAATCTTTTGTGAGAAAATAGCAGTATCTCTTCTACCATCTTCAAATAATAAAAATAATGCTTTATTTGGCAGGCTTTTTCCCTCAATATAATAATCTAAAATATCTTGTTGTGTTATTGTCACATAACCATTATCCCGTAAAGCTTTTATTTGTTTCTCTAAAGCTCCAGTACTTATTAATGTATCATTTCCTGTTCTATCTACTCCAAAATATGATACAGCAATAAACCCATTCTCCTCACTACTTACTACTTCATTATAATCATAAGGCTTATATTCTGAAAATGTAAAAACCGCCTTTATAATTATTATCAATAATACAAATAATATTATTCCTTGAAATGTTCCTCTTAAAATCTTTATTCTATCTTTTTTCTCAGGAGAAAATCTTTTATTTTTCACTTTCAATTCCTCCCTTTTTATTAAATTTCTTTATAGCTTTTTTTTGCTCTTTTTTTCTTTTATCTTCTATATCACTCGGAGTCATTCTTGTTCCCCATGTTGACTTTCAAAATGTTACCCCAGCTATAGGCATTTGCCAAAGTAATACAACTTCATAGTATAAACAAAATAGTAGCCCAAATATCCAAGTAGTACTTTTTCTAAAGAACATTTGTGCAAAGCTCATCATCAAAGCCATCATTAACACACCAACAAGAAAAGTTGTTGGAAACACCTTTTGAAATATCGGAACATAAATAAGGTTATATACTACTACTATTGGAGCTGCTAAAGGAACAAGTAGGCCAATATAAAAGAATAGTGACATAAATGGCTCCTTCTTCCACATAAACTTTCCACCTATAATAGATTCTCTAAGCCAAGATCTTTTCCATCTCATTTGCTGCTTTAAAAATACTTTATACTTATTAGGTACTATCGTTGAACAAATAGCCGTATCTTGATAGCTAGTTCTATGCTTGCTAAGGACAAAATTAGTCATTGCCCTATCATCACCAAATGTAGCTCTTTGACCTAAGAACTTTTGATTTCTCCAAGATTCCATATTGTCAATTATTATTTGTTTCTTGTAACATGAAAGCGGCCCTGATAAACATGTAATTGCATCAAAATAAGCTTCCGCTGCCTTCATTATTCTAAAAGCAATATAATATCTAACTGATTGCATCTTAGTTAAAGTATTAGTATATGTGTTGGCAACATCAGTTCTACCAGACACTCCTCCCATTTTAGGGTCTTTAAATGGCTGTACTAAATTAATAATTGCAAATGGATCTAAAAAGCTGTCTGAATCAACAAATACTACTAATTCATGTTTTGCATTTAATACTCCTGTGCATAGTGCTTCTCTTTTTCCCATATTCTTTTCTTGTACAATGTATTTTAATCTTTCTTTAACATCAAATCTTTCTTCTTTTTTTAATTCTTCTACTATTTCTTTGATCTTTTCTACTGACCTATCATGTGAACAATCATCTACCACTATTACCTCTAATTTATCAATAGGATAATCTTGATTAATGCAACTTAAGATTGTTCTTTGTATCCATTCCTCTTCATTAAAACAAGGAATTATTATCGTTACTCCTGGAGTATAACTAGTATCTATAGGTACCGGTTTATATAAGGCACCGAATAAATATCTACTTAATAAAAATACAGCAGCTATAATACTATATAAATAAATCCACCTGTTAAATTTAAAGTAAATTATACTTTCTGCCCTCATCAGAATTATAAAGATGATTATAAAAAATAATATTAAACTTGATGTAAATAAAAAATATTTATCTTTTTTTCTATTCGAATATTCTGATAGTGTTTCTAAAAACTCTAGTCCACAAAGTATATTTCCATTCTCATCAATTGTATCTCTAACTTTTTTAGCCTCTATATTTACCTTCATTTCATATCCTTCAGGCATGGCTCCAGGTAATATTTTAAACTGTAATTTTACTTTATCTGCTTCACTAATTATATTTAATTGTTCTTTGTCTTGTAATTCTACTAGCATTCCTGTAGTAGATATATCTATGGACTTTGCTATAAATGTTATATCACCTTTCGAACTTTTGCATCTAATCTTAATATCAGTTTGCATTAGATATCTTATTCCTGCTTTATTACCATCAATAAATGCAGTTGAATTATCTTTTCTATCACCTAATATTTTTTTCCCTCTACGATCAGTCCCATTCCTTATTTTTTCCTTATCTGGAACATTAGATAATAATCTTCTATCTCTTCGAGGTCTTAAAAGAATATCATTGGTTATTTCTGTGTTACTTTTTTTTCTTCTGTAGTTAAACCTCACTCTTCAAACTCCTCTTCTTGTACTTTTACTTTTCTAAATAATCACTTAGCTTCGCAATTTTATACTTCGTTCCATACACTCCATTTTCATTATTGGTAAGAAATTTATCTAAAGCTTCTGCAGTATAATAGCTTTGATTATTAAAATGCATTATAACTATGTTACCCTTTCCTTCTACTAACTTAGGTTCAATTGCATCTAAAATTTCTTGTGAAGAAGCACTTTCATAGTCGTGTGTAGAAATATTGGCACCGACTGAATAATTGTATCCACTTTCAAATACTGCTTCTAATCCTGCTTTTCTTACTAATAATGTTGGTGGTCTAAAATACTGTCTTAATGAATCTAAATCACCTATAACATTTGACATAACCTCATAAGACTTTATTAATGATTTTTTTAACTCTGCCTTATTAGTATCTAACAGCTCATGATTATAGTTATGACTTCCTATATCATGACCATTTAATGCAATAGTTCTAAGCAAATTTGGATTAATGTTAGATATACCACTATTAACATCTGAATACTTTGCAATAGTAAAAAATGTTGCTTTAACATTATGCTTATTTAAAACATCCAATATTTCATTTACTATCGGATCTCCGCCCCAATCATCAAATGTAAAAAATATAACACTTTCACCATTAGTGTCTATAGTTCCAGTCCTATCAATATTTAGCTTTTCATCATCACTAAAATCTTCTAAACTAACATCTTTATTTCCTATATAGTTAGTATTTATCATCTTTAAAGCTTCCTCATAAGATCTAATGTTAGTTACAATATTATATCTTCCAAAATTTGATTGACCTTCAAAATTACTTTGTATATTCTTCAATGGAACTACTGAGTAATTTAAAGGCTTTTTATCTAATAAATATGTCTGCAGTTCATTACTATATCTATGAGCATAACCATTTTTTACATAGTTCTCTGTTAGTAACTCAATCAAATTTGGAACTACATTATCATCTTTAAACAAATCAGAATCTAATCTAAAATATACTATTTCACCTTTACTTAATGAAAGATATGAATTTACATTAAAATAGTCTTTTATAATTTGCTCTGCATTCATATCTTTGTATTTGTGTATAATCGGCGCCTTTGTATAAGTAATTAATTCATAATTTTCAAAACCTTTATTGCTTCTTGAACTTTAGAATTCGAATAGCCATATCCAGGCATATATGAATTAGTTAATATACCTCTCTCTTTTAATAACTTATCCACTTCATATATTTCTTTACATATTTCTTCAGAATTCTTATCTAATAAATTAGAGTTAACTGTTATTCCGCCATTTCCAATTTCATGTCCATGTCTTAAGATCTTTTCTATTCTATCTGGATAGTTTATTATTTCATTTTTAGTAACAAAAAATGTTCCTTTTGCATTATACTTATCAAGACTTGCTAATACCTTATCTAACACCATCTCATTGCTTACTCCTCTAAAGGTATATGATAAAGCTTCTTGAGTCGTATAAAATCTTGAAACTATAGGGGAAATCATCCCATTATTTTTATCTATTAACTCTTTAAAATTAATCTCATCCACATTATTTTTATTGTCTTCATAATTATCATTATTAATACTATTGTTATCATTCATATTTCCTATTGTTGTATCATTCAGCTTGTTATTATTTAATAATTCATTGTATTTTTTAATACTTGGAAATTCTTTTATCTTAACTGCTAATTTTTCTTGCTCCTTAATAGCTTTTAATACCCATTCTACTATTTCAGTAATATTTCTTTCCTCTTCTTTATCTACTGAGTTTTCTTTTATACCTGCTTCCTTATCTATTGCTGGCTTTTCTTCTAAAATTTCTTTATTATATTCAAAATCATTAAGAACCCCATCTAATTTTATAGATAAAATAGTTCCATTTAATAAACCTTTTATATACCCATAAGCTTGTTCATAATTCTTAAAGCTTTGATAACTTAAATAATGATCTGTATTAACAACATATTTATTTCCCGCTGCAAAAGCAGAAGCTAGTATATTATCATTATAAATTGTTGAATTACATTTCAATAATTCAGGAGTTGTATATGTAATAGTCTTTAAAATTTTATTAGTAGTAGAAAAATCTGAAATTAAATCTTCTTTTGGCAAGTTTTCCATATTATTAATTTCTGAAAGCGTTCCACTTCCTATATCATGTCCACCTTCTTTAATACTTTCAACTATACTAGAATCTTCAGCAGCTTTTATTCCATGAATAAAAAAAGTAGCCTTAACATTATATTTATCTAGTAAATCTACTATTTGTTGCATAGTTTCTTTATTATTAATTCCTTCAAATGATAAAGAAATTATATTTGATTTAGTATCTATATTTGTTATAACTTCTGATTTTTTTGTAATATCAAAATTTTTTAATGCATCACTAATTTCCTTTGATGCATCATATCTATTTTTTTTAACAATATTCGGAATTACTCCATTAGTATCTATGTTGTAATTTTTGTATATATAAACTCCTATAAAAGTGCTAAGTATTAATGCTCCTATAAGAATACTAATGTATTTTTTCTTCATTGCCTTCTCCTTACTTATAAATTTATATAATAATTATACTTATTTTATATATTCTTTATCATATTAAACTCCTTGAATTTCTCCCATAATATTCCTAGTATTAAACTTTTCAATTATATACACATCTTCTAATATATGTATTTTTATACAAATAAATCTTATCAAATATCTTTTTATTATATAAATAATATTCTATAAGTGTATATAAATTTAACACATAAAATTCTTTATTATTATATTAATATTATAAAATAAAAAAAGCACCTAACTGGCGCTTAAACTAATTATATATATCTAACATATTTTTTATTCTTTTAATAAGTTCTTGTCGTATATTAATAGGTTCTAAGCATTCACACTTATTACCAAAACCAAGCAAAAGATTGTATCCAAAATCATCATTAATAAATGGAAAATCTATAAGTAATTTATTATTTTTATAGGTCTTAATATTTTCCTCACCACAATGCTCTATCATTTTTTCTCTAAGGGATTCGTCCACTAAAAGTTTTATCATAATAATATTTTTTTCTATGTAGTCCCAAGAACCTAATGATCTTAAATTAAATTCCCTTGTAATAAAGCTTTCTTCAATAACCTTAAGTTCTGAAATACGAGATAGCTTAAACACACGAAAATCTTGTTTTGAAATACAATACCCTTGTAAATACCAATTTAATTCCTTTAATATCAACTGATAAGGCTCAACTTTTCTGTTACTCTTTTTGCCATTACTATCAAAATAATTGAAGATTAAAATCTTTTTATCATTCATAGCCTTTTTAGTCTCTTCAAGATTAATTTTGAAATTTTTATTTCCTATCCATGGAGTAAGATCAATAGAAACTTGATTTGATTTCAACTCTACCTCTTTCATATGCTCCTCTGGAAGTAATGTTTTTATCTTTGCTAAAGTGCCTCTAATTTCCTCCTTTGAAAAGGTAGATGATATACTACTAAGACCTATTAAAAGCGTTGCTATATCCGATTTGGTAAAAATCTTTTTATCTATCTTATACTCATCCATAATTCCAATCCCACCATTAACTCCAGGATATGTGAGTATAGGAACCCCGGCTAAACTTATCGCTTCTATATCTCTATATATAGTTCTTGGTGTTACTTCAAACATTTCTGCAAGCTCTGATGCACTTATCTTTTTACGTTCTAGTAATATCATTATAATTGATACAAGCCTATCTATCTTCAATTGAAATCACCTCTTATTTATCATCCCATATTTAAATTTATTTTATCATATAACCATGACATAATGATGTCATGGTTATATGATAAAATAAATTTACATTGATCAATGAGTATTGATAATAAAAATAACTTAAAAAGGAGAATTAAAATGGAATTAATACAAGAATTCATTAGAGTAATAAATGAAACGAATAGGATTGCCTTAGCAACTAGTGTAGATAATATACCAAATGTTAGAATAGTAAACTTTTGTAATAACCCTCAAAATAAAGGTGTTGTATACTTTTCATCCTTTAGAAGCCATCCAAAGACATTGGAACTTTCACAAAATAATATAGTAACATTCACAACAATCCCTTTATCACTTGAAAGCAGTGAGCATATTAGAGTAAAGAAGGCTACAGTCAAAAAAAGTAATTTAACAATATATGAATTAAAGGATGAGTTTACAAAAAAACTACCAGGTTATGATAATATAATAGAAAAATTTGGAGAAATGTTAGATGTTTATGAAATTAGTTTTAATGAAGCTACTGTAGTTTTAGACCTTGGCAAAGGTGGCAAAATAACTTTATAAGAACACTCTTATAATTTTACAACGGAGTTTTTTTTATTTCTACTCACTGCTAGAAGCTTTCCGAAACCACAGGTCTAACCTATGGTATTCTAAATACAAAAATATGGAGATGTTACAAACAGCTCCATATACTTAATGCATGATTAATACTCTTAAAATTTTGAATTTAAATATTATATTAAAACTTAACGTATGTTAAAAATTCACTTTTCTCTAAAGCATCTATAACTTCTACAAACATTTCACCATTTTCATATCTACAAAGATTACATCTAGTTTCCTCTTCAAATCTAACACTTCCATCATATTCATCATATCCAACGAAAGAAAGACTCCCTGATGTAAAGTAAGGTTTTCCAGAAAAAATTCCTTTGTAAGGATGATGTGTATGTCCAGAAAATATACCCTTAATCTTACTTTTATTAATAATTTCTTCAAACTCTCTATTAAAACTAACAGATGGTAAATTAAATTGTTCTTTTAAAAGATGATGATGAAGCATGAGAATTACATCCTGTTTTGAAGATTTCTCTAATTCATTCTTTAGCCATTTACATCTGTCTAAATTTATAATTCCATTACTATTATGATATTCAGAATTATCAAAGCTTATTATCTTAAGATCTCCTATTTCCATAGTAGTATTATAAGGCTCATCCTTTGATTCTTCATTAAACCATCCTTTATAAAACTCCTTTTTATTATCATGATTTCCCAATGTAACGATATAAGGAATTTCTCCAAATAAACTATCTAAGTTTTCTTTTAGACATCTGTAATCATCACTTTTTCCCGATTCAACTAGATCCCCAGTAATTATAATAAAATCTAAAGTACTTTTATCTACTTTTTCTAATACTCTTTTTATTTGAATAATTGGGTTAGTCATATTATTAAAAATTGAATTATATCCAGAATCCTCTTTTTTATATTCTCTTAAGAAATGAATATCTGATAAGTGTAAAAATATCATGCTACACCTTTTTAACCTTCTTTTTTCTATTCCTTATGCTAAATATAACCAAAGCAACTACTGTAGCTACATACGGAATAGATGCTGTTATTTGTGTTTTTAAAGATGTATTTTGAAGTACATTTCCTGCTGCTTGTGAAAATCCAAAGAATAAACTTGATAATAATACTCCTATCGGATTTGATCTTCCTAAATTATTTGCGGCCATGGCTATATATCCACGTCCTGAAGTTATATTTTGTATAAATAAAGTTACACTTCCCATTGATAGTAAAACTCCGCCTAGACCACATAATAAACCTGATAAACTTATTGTAAGGAATTGATATTTTTCTACTGGAGTTCCAAGACTTCTTGCTGCTTCTTTATTTATTCCTATTGCTCTTAATCTATATCCTAAAACTGTTTTATATAAAAATATATGCATTCCAATCGCTAGTATAAATGCTAAATAATCAATTATTGTTAAACCTGAAAGCATCGTTCCAAGTACTGGTATATCCTTAACAAAAGGTATGTCTATCTTTGTAAGACTAACTAAGCTTGGATCAGTAAATACTCCTTTAGTCTTAAATATTATATAAAGTAAATATGTAGTTACCCCCCCCATCATCGTATTAGTCGCCATACCAACAACAACTGGAGAAGCCTCTAGCTTAATGATACAAAAACCAACTATTGCTGAAACAATCATTCCACTTATTGCTCCTGCAAGAATAGATAAAAATACATTATGAGTATAGTAATTAGCAACAATACTAAAAAATGCTCCTGTTAGCATAGTTCCTTCCATTGCAATATTAAAAATACGAACTTTAGTACATATTGCTGCTGCAAGAGTTACTAATAAAATAGGTGTCATCATACGAATAGTAGAGTTTACTACTACTGCTAAATAATCTATATTCAATTCCATTTTTATTGAACTCCTTCCTTAGTTGATATATTTTTCTTTTTCTTATACCACTTAACCACAAACTTTGCAGTAATTAATAAAGTTATAATTCCTTGAATAATTGTAGTTACTTCTGATGGCACTCCCATACTTCTTTCTATTGTGCTACCACCTGTTGTAATCCCCGCCAAGAATATAGCACTAATTAAAATACCAATAGGATGATTGCTAGACATTAATGAAGCTATAATACCTGTCCATGCATATCCTGGAGATGTTATCATAGAGTCTACATAACGATATCTTGAACCTAAAACCTCACAAGCGCCTCCAAGACCTGCTATAGCTCCACTTAACATTAATACAAAGTACATCATCTTTGTACTATTAATTCCACCATAATTTGCAAAGTTTGAATTTAATCCTCCCATTTTGGCCTTGTATCCAAAGCTTGTCTTCTTCATGATAAATAGTATTAATAATACTACAATTAATGCAATTACAAATCCCCAATGTAATGAATAACCCTTAAATATCTTGGGTAGTATTGTATCTGTTAACTTTTGTGTTTGAATAGCAGAAGAATCTACTGCTAATGGATCTTTTACTACATATGTTGTAAAATATGATGCAATATAATCTGCAACATAATTAAGCATAAGAGTTATTATAAGTAAATCAAGCTTAAATCTCTCACTTAAATAAGCAGAAAGCATTGAATATAATATCCCTACCACTGCCCCTGTAATAAGAGCTACAATTACAACAAATACTGCTGGGCCTGGGCAATTAGCAGCCACAACTGCTGATGTAAATGCTCCTAAAATCATTTGTCCTGCTGCACCAAGACTTGAGTATCCAGATCCCCAAGCTAAGGCTCCTGCAAGACCGGCAAAAATAATAGGAACTGAACGTGTTAAAGTAGTTGTTAAATAGTACAGTGAACCGAATCCACCTTTAAACATTCCTATAATTGCTTCAAAAGGATTAAATCCTGAAAAAGCAATAATTACTCCACCTAATATTAATCCAACAACTATTGCTTGTAATGGATGTTTTAATGGTTCAAATAAAGTAATAAATTTGCTTTTTGCTAATGAACTTTTACTTTTCATTTGTTTTTCCTCCTACCATTAAAAGACCAAGTCTTTTTTCATCAATACTTCCTCTTTTAAATTCTCCAGCAATTTCGCCTTCATAAATAACATAAATTCTATCACTTAAGCTCATTATTTCACTTAATTCTGAAGAAACTAGTAAAACACTATCTCCATTATTTCTTTTTTCCACAAGTTGGTCATGAATAAACTCCATAGCTCCAATATCTATTCCTCTTGTTGGTTCACATGCAATAAGAAGCGGTGTGTCCATAGCAATTTCTCTTGCTACAATAAGTTTTTGTGCATTACCACCTGAAAGTTCTTTAATCTTTTGATTAGGCGAATCAGCTTTCACAAGAAATTTAGAAATTAATTCTGTTGCGTGGCTTGTAACCTTTTTAATATTTAATATTCCTCTTTTTGAGAACCCATCTTTATCTTCAAATCCCATTAAAGCATTTTCTGATAAAGTAGCTTCTGGTGCACTTCCCCAGAAATATCTATCTTCTGGAATATGTGCAATTCCTGCATCCCTAATTTCCATTACCTTTTTATTTGTAATATTCTTTTCATTAAGTATTACTTCTCCTGAATCCACGTGATCAAGACCAGTTATACATCTTATAAGCTCTGATTGACCATTTCCTGATACACCTGCGATACCTACAATCTCGCCCTTTTTTATATGTAAATTAATCTTATTTAATATTTTCTTTTGGTGTTCTCCATTTAAAGTTAAATCTTTAACTTCTAATACTAATTCTTTTGTCTCTTTATCTGGAATTACTCTTGTTAATATTTGTCTTCCAACCATTAGATAAGATAATTCTTCTATGTTTGTATCCTTTTTAAGTTTTTCTGCTACTACTTCCCCAGATCTCATTACTACAACTCTATCTGAAACTTCCATAACTTCATTTAATTTATGAGTAATAATAACTATACTTTTTCCTAGCTTAGCTAATTGTTTCATTGTTTTTAAAAGCTCGTCTACCTCAATAGGAGTTAGAACTGCCGATGGCTCATCAAATATAATAATATCTGCATTTTGATATAGAATTTTTAAAATTTCAACACGTTGTTGAAGTCCAACAGAACAATCTTCTATAATAGCCTTTGGATCAACCTTTAACATATATTTCTTAGAAAGTTCTTCTACTACTTCAATATTCTTCTTGTAATCAAAGAACACTCCATTTTTAATTTCATTCTTATAAACTATATTTTCTGCAATTGTCATTGAATTAAAAAGCATGAAATGTTGTTGAACCATTCCAATCCCTTGTTCCATAGCATCTGAAGGATTATGAAAGTCCATCTTTTTTCCATTAATATATATTTCACCTGAATCTGGTCTTTCTAATCCATATAGTATTTTCATTATTGTCGATTTTCCAGCTCCATTTTCACCTACTATAGCCAGAATTTCACCCTTGTTAAGACTTATATTTATCCCATTATTAGCTAATACATTTCCATATCTTTTAACAATATTTTTCATTTCTAAAAGCATAATAAATCTCTTCCTTTCTAAGTGGTTTCAATCATAAAACAAGGGCAAAGCAAACTGCTAAAGCCCTTAACTAAATATAATATATCTATTATTTTATTATCTTGAAGCTTCTTCAGGAACTTCAATTGAAAGCTCTCCTGATATAAATTTGTCAGCTGTTTCTTTTCCTACTGAAATAACTTCATCTGTTATAACATCAGTATTTCTGTAATTCATATTTTCTGGAGAAACTCCTACAACTCCAAAAGCACCTTCTTTTAATCCAAGTATTTGTGCTCCACCTTTTAATTCTCCTGCTAAGAATTCATCAACTACAGTATTTACACATGCTGCTGTATTCTTTATTAATCCACCAATAATATGTTTATTATCAGCTGTTGTTTGATCAATGCTTAATCCTGTTGTATAAATAGGTGTATCTTTCTTTTCTAATTCAAGAGCTGCTTGATATATACCTGAATTTGCACTAGCAGAAACTCCCCCAAATATGAAATTTGCTCCTGCTGCTTTTTGTTGTAATGCATATTCATATGCTAAGCTTGTATCATTATAAGAGTTTGTATAGTTATACATAAACTTTGCATTTGGATTAACAGATTTTACGCCTTCTGCAAAACCATATCTATATTTATATGTAGCTTGTGACTGGAATGATGAGACATATCCATATAAACTTTCATTTGGAAAAGCTGTTGCAATCATAGTTCCAAGTACATAACTACCTTCTGCTTCATTAAATCCTATACTTGTAACCTTCTCATTAGAAGCTGTTGTATCTATAACCGCATATTTAGTATTTTCAAATTCATCTGCTGCTTCACTAAATGGATCTGCTGCTTGCCAACCAATACCTATTATTAAATCATAACCTTCATTTGATGCTGCTCTTGTATTTTCTTCCCAAGCAGCTGTGTCTGTACATTCAATTGATGTCCATTGGAATCCATACTTATCTGCTGCATCTTTTAATGCATTATAAGCTTGAATAATAAATTGCTCTGTTCCAATTGTGTCTGAAATCAATGCTACTCTTAATTTTGAATAATCTCCGTTAGAAAATGCGTTTTCAACTGATGTACCATTAGCTGATGTAGAGCATCCTGCAAAAACAAGAGTTGACATAATAAATAATAAACAAATGGTAAATTTCTTCATGTTTTTTTTCATAACTCATCCTCCGTATTCAACTTATGCCTTTATTATAATAATTGTTGAACATAAAAAATATGACATAGGTCATATTTTTCAAAAAAACTATATATTCATATTATTTTTATCAAAAACGTTCGTGATTTCCAACAGGATATTTTTTACACTTTGCTTTATTATTTAATTATCTAATTAAAACCTTTAGACTAATTGAATGCTAAAGAACCTTATGATAAAATATTTATTACTTAATAATATTATATATTTGGAGGTCTTATGGAAAAAATTGAAAGTAACTCTCTTTTTAATAAATATGTGAGTGAAACTAACATTTTAGATATATTTTCAAATGATATGATTGATAAAATGGATTTTTTCCATTTCAATAAAGGTGATATATTAATAAATGAAGGTGAATGTTCGGATTATTTGTTTTTTTTGGTCAGCGGGAAAATGAAAGTCTTTTCTCATTCTAGCTCTGGAAAAGTAATGTTTGTTTCTCATTTTAAATCCCTACAAATTTTAGGAGAAACCTGCAGCCTATGGCAAAAAGCACCTACTGCTTCAGTTCAAGCTACCACTAATGGATACTGTATAGGAATATCTCTTATAAGATATAGAGAAATTCTTTTAAATGATGTGAAATTTTTAAGATATACTTGTATGAACCTTGGCGAGAGGCTTAGCTATATGAATAGTAATACTTGTATCACTATGTTTGATTCATTGGAAAATCGTTTAGCTTCATTTATACTAAAAAACTCTAAAGATAATATTTTTCACTATAATTTAACTGAATGTGCTGAACTTTTATGTACTAGTTATAGGCATTTATTAAGAGTTCTCAATGCTTTTTGTAATAATAGTAAGTTAAGTAAAACAGGTAAGTATTATAAAATATTAGATGAAGAGTATTTTATAGAAATTGCTTCTGATTCTTATGATGTGAATTCTTAAATATAATCTACAGTAACTATATTTATATCTATATTACATAGCATTCAAAATATATTCTTCTTACTTATACAAGAGAATAAACAAATTTACATAATTATTATTTTATGTTACTAGAAATTGCAATTTCTAGTATATTTTTTTATTTAAGAAATACTAATAATTTTTCTCTTATTATCCCCGCTACTATTTTCAACTTCTGTTAAATAATTTGTTTTTCCAACTTCAAATACACCTGGCACAGCTTCTTTTAATACCTTCATTTTTTCTAATGTATATTCCATTTGTATCTTTCCATCATTCATTTTATCTATTGTTGTAACATCAGAAGACTTTAACATTTCAATGATTTCATTTCAATCCAGTCTATATGAATTTTATTTAAGAATAGACATTATTCAAATAATTCGATCAATCTATTTACTGTTATAATTTATAATTGCTATAATCTTAAGTATATAAATACAGAAAGGATTTGAAACTATGATTTATTTAGATTATAATGCCACTACTCCTATAGATAAGCAGGTAGCAGATGCAATGATTCCCTATATATATGGAAATTACGGAAATCCCTCTAGTAATCATGAACTAGGAGAAAGAACTAAAGAGGCTGTTGCGGAAGCACGAAGTAAAGTTGCGAAATTATTAAACTGTAGTGCTAATGAAATAATATTTACAAGTGGTGGAAGTGAATCTAATAACCCTGTTCTTAAGGGTGTTGCTCATACTTATCATCATAAAGGAACTCATATTATAACTTCTGAAATTGAGCATCCTGCAATTTTAAATCCATGTAATTATTTAGAGAAAATGGGCTGTGAAATATCATATCTTCCTGTAAATAAAAATGGTATGGTCGATATATCTAAACTTGATAAAATGATTACTGAAAAAACAATATTAGTTACTATCATGCACTCAAATAATGAAACAGGTACTATCCAACCAATTAAAGAAATAGCAAAAATATGTCATGACCATGATGTGCTTTTTCACACAGATGCCTCACAGTCACTTGGCAAAGTTCCTATTGATGTTCAGGAACTTGATGTAGATTTTCTTACAATAGCAGGACATAAACTTTATTCTCCTAAAGGTATTGGAGCTCTATATATTAAAAATGGTATTAAAATTGAATCATTGATTCACGGTGCTGGTCATGAATCAGGTAGACGTGCAGGAACAGAAAATGTAATTTTTGATGTAGCTTTAGGAAAGGCTTGTGAAGTTGCTCAAGAAGCACTTCAAAACAATAAAATAAGTCAGTTAACTGAATATTTTTATTATGAATTAAAAAATATTTTCGGCAATAAGATGCAGTTAAATGGAGACTTAGATAATAAACTTCCAAATACTTTAAATATAAGTTTTATAGGATATGACGGAGCTAAATTATTAGCTGATCTTGGAGAAGATATTGCTGCTTCTACCGGTTCTGCATGTCATTCAGGTGCTACATCTATCTCTCCTGTTTTAAAAGCTATGAATGTTCCTTCTGAAATTGCACGTGGTGCTATTCGTTTTAGTTTAGGTAAATATACTACAAAAGAAGAATTAGATATTGTCCTTAAAAGACTAAATGACATGCACAAATAATAAAATAAGTAAACCTACATATTGATTAGGAGGAGTATTAATGAAATTAGGAATTATTATTGAAACAAAGGAATATGAAAAAGCTTGGAATGCATTTAGGTTTGCTACAACTGCTAAAAATAAAGGCCACGAAGTAAAAGTTTTTCTTATGGGAGAAGCTGTAGAATGTGAAACATTAACTCATGAAAAATTTAATGTTTCAGAACAAGTTGATATTTTCTCAAAAATAGGTGGAGAAATTTTAGCATGTGGCACTTGCTTAAAATCAAGAGATATAGAAGCTACTAATACGTGTCCAAGCTCTAGTTGAAATGGTAGAATGGGCAGAAAAAACAGTTACATTTTAAATAAGATAAAGAAGGATAGTTTGATTGTGAAAAATTCATAAAAATGGCAGTATTAAATAGCATTACAGAATTAATGATATAAAAAGAAAAAAGCCAAGCGAAATTTCTTACTGATCCCTATATTTATCTTGCTTTAGCTTTATTCTTTCTTATTTGTTTTATACTGCTACTTCCTTTAACTCTGCTTGACTTTGATTTCATCAAACTCAAGCTATCTTCTGAATAATCAAAGTTTAGTGGAAATAGTTAAAGTTTTTGGTAAGACTATAACATTATTATATATAGAAACTAAATTCATCTCCTACACTCCTACTTAGACACATCATTTCATAGATAAAAAGTATTACCATTCACTCAAAAAAATCTATGCAATATTAAATAGCATAAATCCAATATAATTAATAGCAAAATTTGCAAACATATGAATTAACCAAGTAACATATATATTCTTATATTTTTCATTGAAGTAATTAAAAATTAATCCTCCAACAAATAATCCAACTATAGTTAAAAGAAATAAGCTTATATCAAACCATCCTATCATCATAGCAACATGATAAAAAGCAAATGCTAAGGAACTAAAAATATATGAAAATTTCCTAGTTGATACTTCTTTTAACTTTAGAAATGCAAAGCCTCTAAAGAAAAATTCTTCTAATAGAGAATTAATAAAGGAAATATATATTGCAACAAAAATAAAGTTAGCATTATTAACACCTACATTTTCTGATAATGCTAATACAACATTTGAGAAATCAAAAAAACTACCTATTATAAAATAAGCTCCCAAAATAATAATAAATATTGCTATTCCTGATAAAATTGCTATAATTATTTCTTTTTTACTCTTTACTTTAAATAGTGACGGTAAATTTAATTCATTATCGTACCTCGAATATAGCATAGGCAATACAGAAAAAAGTGTAATTTTTATAAAGGACTTTATAAGATACTCTGGTCTAATAACTGCATCTATAAATCCCATTATTAAACAACCTAGTAAAATAATTAAAATAATAGCATTCTTTTTCTTTACCATATAACTTCCCTCCCCTCTCTTCATTATACCATATATTGTAATAACATCATTACTTATACTATTTATTGAATCCTATGCTATAAATATTAATATGAATTTTCAAATCTAATCTCATTTTCACATATATACTTTGAAATTATATTTTTACCATTTAATTTTCAGCATTTAATTTATTGATACTTCATATTACTTTATCTCTGGATTTCTTTTATTTTTACATATTATTAAAGGAATCCATATAAAACTGAATTAAGAGTATTCAGTAAAATACAGATTCCTTTTATAAATATTAACTTACTTCTATTGCATTATCTTTTATTTCTTTAATAACGCTTAATAGTTTACTTCTAACATCAATATTATTTTCAAATAGTTCTACTATATTACCAACCGTTCTAAATGGATCTTCTGTTAGAATTCTATTATCATCTATCATTCCATTTTTAACTATATAATCTACTATTAGCTTGATGTAATGTATTTGATTTGAGTTTAGGTTTTCATTATTTAAGAACTCTGAAAAGGCTTCGTTAGCAGCTTCTCTATCTAAACCTATCATATTTCTAACAAGCTTTGTTATTGGTGTATCTCCAAATTCTTTTTGGTAATCTGATTGGCTTCCTAGTTCAGTAAACATTATGCTTTCTAAATGTTTAATATCTTCTTTAGTAAGCTTTTTGTTATTCCTAAGCTTATATATTACCATTTCATCTTTATGTTCACTTAAATAATGTTCAACCTTTTTCCTATAATTCTTTAAGTCGTTAACATTATACATTGACTCATTTTTTTCTTCTGCTATTATTAAATCCTTAAAGTGTGTATAGTAAATTATTTGACCTTCTTTTTCTAAGTATTTAAGAATATCTCTTAAAGACTCCCTTACTTCATCAACTTCAAAAATATCTGCACTTTCCCAAAAGCTTTCTGTCATAACTTTTTCAATAACGTATTTTTGCTCTTGAATTTGTGGTATTGTTCCAAGCTTTGATAATTGTTCTGCTGTATTTATAACTGACTTAATTCCTTTTGTAGCATTTTTACCCTGAAGATAGGCAAGTTGTATATTATACATAACTAAGTCAAATCTTTTTGCTAGTTCATCATCATTTAATGGAGTTATTAAGCCTGCAACATAATCTTTTAATTCAATAACTGAATTTGTATTTAAAGCTTCCCATTCTTTTTCATTTTTATATTTTTGAACATATTTTAAATTCATTTTAACTAAGAAATTTTCTTCATTTAATGATTTTATATTAGTTAAAAGCTCTTCTACTAAAGCTTTTCTAAGATCTATATATTCAGTATCAGAATACTTTAAATCTTGTAGTTCTTTAATTAATTCTACTTTAACATTAAATAATTTTTCTGTTATTGATTCTATTTTTCCCCCTTCAAAGCCTTTAGGATTTACTCTAAAGAATTCAAAGTTATTACAGAAATCAAATATTAAAAATTTTTCTTTATCTTGTCCTAATTCTAAAAGCTCTGGACAAAGTCTTGTTCCTCTACCTATCATTTGCCAGAACTTTGTTTTACTTCTTACCTTCTTAAAGAAAACAAGATTTAAAATTTCAGGTATATCTATACCTGTATCAAGCATATCAACACTTACTGCTATTTGAGGCATTTTATTCTTATCTGAAAAATCATCTATTAAGGTTTCAACATAATTTGTATTATAATCTATTACCTTAGCAAAATTACCACCGTACTCTGAATATATAGTATTAAATCTATCAACTATAGCTTTTGCATGTCTACTATTTTTAGCAAATATAATAGTCTTTCCAAGCTTTTCGTTGCCTTCAACACGTAAGCCTTCACTCATAAGCTTATTTAAAACTAAATCAATAGTATTAGTATTAAATAACCATTCATTTATAGCTGAATTTCCTATTTCTTTATCTACATTTTCATCATCATCAAAGGTAGCTTCAAACTCTTCTTTTTCTTCTTCAGAAAGCTCATCATATTTTATGCCATCTTCCATAATCTTAGATTTTACTTCTATTGTTGTATAATCTACTAAGAATTTATCTTCAACTGCTTTTTCATATTCATATGCATAAGTTGGCACTCCACTTTCAAGGTCAAATATAGAATAAGTATTCTTATCTATTTCATCTCTTGGTGTAGCTGTAAGACCTATTAAGTACGCATCAAAATAATCAAATATAGCTTTAAACTTTTTATAAATAGATCTATGACTTTCATCTACAATAATTAAATCAAAATGTCCTGGAGTAAATAATCTATTACCATCTTTACTCTTAGTTTCATCTATTGAATTCATCATTGTTGGATAAGTTGAAAATATCATTCTTGATTCTTCTGGGTTATCTCTATTATCAAGAAGATTACATAATGGTAAGTTAGGTAATAGCTTAGAAAAATTATTTTTTGCTTGTTTTACAAGAGCTTTTCTATCTGCTAAGAATAATACATTCTTTATCCAGTTATGTCTTGTAAGAACATCTACTATTGAAATAGCAGTTCTTGTTTTTCCAGTACCAGTTGCACATACTAAAAGCATTTTTCTTTGTCTTTTTTCTAGTGCTTCACATACATTAATTATTGCTTCCTTTTGATAATATCTATTTGATATTTCATCTTTTATATCTACATTTTTTAATGGAAGTTTGCTATATCTTCTATCTATCATTAATTGAAGCTCAGACTTTTTATAAAAACCAAATACTCTTCTTTCTGAATATTGATTATAATCATCATATATATAAGTTTCAAAACCATTAGTAATAAAAATTACCGGTCTTTGTCCATATTGTTTCTCTAACCAATCAGCATATAATTTTGCTTGTTGTTTACCTACATCAGCTTCTTTAGAAACTCTTTTTGCTTCTACTACTGCTAAAGGTTTACCATTATCACCATATAAAACATAATCAACATAGCCTTTTTCTGAATTATTAGGCATTCCCTTTACTTTAACTTCTTCAATTACATCTTTTCCTATATCCCAACCAGCTAGCTTTAGTTCAACATCTATATATCTTTTTCTTGTTTCAAATTCACTTATTTCATCTATGTTAAAATCGTAATTTAACTTACTTTCTTTTCTTCTTTCAGTTAATTCCTTTATTAAATATTCATTTTGTTTTCTTATTTCTTCAATATTTTTATCTTTAGCACTAAGCTTGTCATATAAATCCTTTAACTCTTCAGGTCTTGTTCTAACTTCTTCACCTACATTTAAAAGATCTTCATAAAATTCTTCTGCTGTAAATTCATTTGAATAACAATAATCAATCCAACTTACAAACTTATGAAGATTATTTAATGATAATATAGCTTCGCCTCTTTTCACACTTTTATTAGTATGAACTGCAACATTACCAAGTTGTATAATGTACTTTATTTGATGTAACATTTCATAATCAATAAGTTCAATAAAACTATTACTATGTATTAAAGAACTAATATTATCTTGATAAGGTAAAACTAAATCAGCATCAAAGGTATATAACCATTTAACAGCTAATTCTAAAGCTCTTCTTGATAAAATAGCAGTTGTAGCTGGACTAATTAATATACTTTTTTCTGCTTCTAAACAAGCACTTGAAAAACTTTCAAAATTCTTTTTTCCTTTTAAAAAATCAAAATTACTCAAACTCTCACACCCTTAATATTTATATACTATTTACTATTCCTTTTACATCAATAGTTCTATATCTAAACCACTCTGTAATACTATCAATTCAATTTTCTAATTACATAAGATTTTCTAAACCTATATTAAAATGAAATTATCTTCTTATTTACATTTATTATATCATATTTTTATTATATTTATCTTCTAATTCTTTTAAAGAAACTCCTTCTTATAAATTCTGATGAATGAGTTCGAATAGTAATTAAAATTTGTAACAAAATTTATATAATCTATAACTTCCTATGACAATTCAATTTATATAATAAAAAGTGTCTACCCTGTAGACACTTTTAGATTTAATTAATCTATTCTAATATTTCCTTAACTTTTTCTTCAGATATGTTACATATTTTCGCTATATTAGATATTGATTCTCCTTTGCTTATAAGTTCAATCCCTTCTTCTCTTCCTCTCTTCCTTCTTCCATTTTTTCTCTATCACGCTCTAAAAGTGTCATAAATTCCACCTCCACATTAGGATTATTCTTAACTTCAATTACTCTTTTATGAATATTTTTAACTAAAGTTCCTGTAGCTTTCTCTGCCGTTTTATCATCTGAATGCTCTACATATTTTAAAAATTCAATAAGTTCATCGCTTAAATCTTTTATAACTCCCGTAGTATTTAAAATAATCTTATTGGTATCATCCCTTAACTTTATATTATTATCTTCAACACATACAGTTTAAAATGTATACTTATGCCTTCCAGCTTTAAATAAATCAAAGGTACATATAAATATAATATATCTTCTAGCAAGTTTCCTATAATCATCACCTTTACTAATTAAATCTAAATCAATATTCCCTTGATAATATCTTAATCTTTTAGGTAGATTTCTATGCTTTCTACGTTGCATCTCCACGTTATATACAATATTATTTTCATCTTCCACATATATATCTAATCTAATACCCTTACTTTCTAACAGTAGGTCTATAGTTTTTTGATTTTCTGGCATTTCTATCTTTTCAATTTCTATTTCAAGAAGTTTTTTCAAAACTCTTCACGAATTTCCTTATCACTCATTACTTTTGCAAATAGAAAATCATCTTCCAAGTTTAATTCTTTTAACTCTTTTATCATTATATTATTCCTTTATATCCATTTATCATTTGTTTAATTTATTACCTATATTAAAATATTCATTCATTATCAATGTAACTTAAAGTGTTAACACATTAGCATTTATGATTACCTGCAATGCTCTTTTTAAAGGATACGCCTTCTCCTATCGTAGAATAAGTTACTTCGAGTACTCAAATTTAAATTTGGACTTTCACTTAAATTTCAATTTATCTACTTGCTTAACA